>JBIPNF010000270.1:0-3062 GCA_044373885.1 Flavobacterium sp.
TGCAATTACAACCAATACAAAAAGCAAACTAAAGGTGTAATAATTATTCCACCATGAAAAAGGTACTTCTTCCGTATTAAATTCTAATATTTTTCTGTTTTCTTTACAAAGCGGTTGGTTATTATAAGATAGCGTTTTGATGCTTTCTTGAAGTTCGGAAGGTAAAAACAACTGTTCGCCTTTCAAATCAACTTTTGTTCCAAAAATAATACTCGTTCCCAATTGCTCGAAGAAGAGTCCGTCAAAATAAGGAAATAATATTTCCCGATATGTTTTTTCGGAATGTGATGTTTTAACAATAATTTCCTTTCCTAAAATTTTATTAATGGCATTAATGACCATAGTCGTACAATTCTTATCAATAAATTTATAGGTATAAAAGCGCTCCTCCGATTGCAACGAAGCATTCAAATAGTCAAAAAGTGCTTGTTTTTGGTTGGTTGAAATATTCAAAACTTGCTCTTCAACACTTCTTTTTTCATATAGATATTCTTGGAAAAATTCTTCAAAAGTGCAGCTCGTTTCTAAATATTGCAAGTCGCCTTTTACAAATTTTAAATAGAAATTGGGTGTGCTAAAATCGAAAGTTCCGTAATTGTATACTTGGTCGATATAATTGTCAACATCCTTAATTCTTATTGCGGTATGACCGAATAAAGAATACACTTCGGTTCCCGTTCCGCAGGTTAGTATGCTAACTTCGGTGTTTTTAGAAAGTGGAAGAATCTGCCCATTTGCAGTTGATGCAAAAGAAAAAACTAGTATTAATAGGAAGATTTGGGCGCGTTTTAATTGGTGCATTTTTTTATTCGAATTATCTAAAGATGCTTAAATCTACTTTTACCGAAAATATATTAGAATACAAAGCGGCACTTTGATCTCCAAGGTCAGTTAAAGCATAATCAATTTGTATTCCCTTGTATTTGAATCCCAAGCCAACATTGGGTTGGAATCCTACTTTTTTGGTGTTGTCAATTTGAACTATATTTTGAAAATTACCAACGCCAGCGCGGATAAAAACCAAATCGGTATAGCCATATTCAAATCCTAAAGCGGGGTCAACACTCAATCCGTCTGTTGAAAAAACAGCATTGGTTCTTGCAAAATTCATATTTATATTGGCAGCAGCCAAAAGACTAGTCTCGTTGTGAAATTCAAATTTTTTAGATAGTCCAAATTGTGCTTTTGGTAACGTTATTTCTGTATTTTCTGGAAGTTCTTGATTTTGTCCGCCAATTGCGTCTTTAATTGAATTGTATGCAGCTTCGTCAATAGACCAAACATTATAGGTTGTGGTAATGTCTCGGAGCATCAACCCGAATTTCCAATCGTTTCGTTCGAATTGCAATCCAACATCAAAACCAAAACCCCAAGAACTCGCAAATTCACCAATAATTCTTCGGATTACTTTGGCATTTACACCGTATTGAAAACCTGGAAGTTGGAGTTTTCGAGCATACGAAAAGGTCATTCCGTAATCGGCTGTAGAAAAAAGACTGATTCTGTTGTAGTCAATATTTCCTTGGTTGTCAATTAATTGCGTGGTATTCATAATATTATCTACGCCAAAACGAATCATAGAAAATCCCCAGGCGCTTTGGTCGTCAATGGGCGTTGCATACGCAGCATAATCGTATTGGGCGATATTGGCAAAATAACTGGCGTGCATCAAAGAAGCTTGTTTATCTTCCAATCCGATGAGTCCCGCGGGATTCCAATAACCAGAATTTACGTCGTTAGTACTTGCTGTCACTGCATTCGACATTCCCAAGGCAGCTGCATCGACACCAATATTCATAAATTCATTGGAATATTTCCTCGCCGTTTGTGCAAAACTTAAGGTTGTTGTAAGTACGAATAGTATGAAGAAGTTGTTTTTCAAATGAAATCAATTTACAAACTAGAAGTCTGTGATTTTTTACCAAAAATATACATTTTTACTGATGTTCCGACTTTGTTTTTCTAAATAAAAGCAAATGTTTCGGATTCCTTTAAAAATCTATTCTAAAAACGCACTTGTCTTTAACTTATTGTATTAAATTTGCGTTCTTTGTTACTATAAAATTAATTCTCAATGACTATAAAAAGACACATTCCGAATATAATTACGCTTATCAATCTCTTTTGCGGTTGCATTGCCTTAGTTTTTGCTATGAAAGAGAATTTCGAAATGGCATTCTATTTTGTTTGCTTAGGAATTTTCTTCGATTTTTTCGATGGTTTTTTCGCTCGATTGTTCCACGTTTCAAGTCCGCTTGGGTTGCAATTGGATTCTTTGGCAGATATGGTTACTAGCGGAGTTGTTCCAGGTTTTGTGATGTTCAAGATGCTTTCGAATAGTGTGAGTTCAAACCCTTCGGTAGCCTTTATACCTTATTTAGGCTTTATAATTGCATTGGGTTCTTGCTATCGTTTGGCGAATTTCAATATCGATACGCGTCAAACCGATTCTTTTATTGGATTGCCAACGCCTGCCAATGCGCTGTTTATTTTGAGTTTGCCTTTAATTTTGAAGAATACAGATTCTTTGGTGGTATTGGAATTACTAACTAATCATTTTGTTTTGCTTGTAATAACCCTTTTAAGCGCTTATATTTTGAATGCTGAAATTCCCTTATTTGCATTGAAAATTAAGAAATTCAATTTTAAGGACAATGTGTTGCAAATTGTATTTTTATTAATTTCAGTAGTATTGTTAGGCCTTTTTCAGTTTTCGGGAGTTGCTTTGGTAATTGTATTTTACGTATTATTATCGGTGGTACTGAATTTGATTACGGGAAAAAAAGCAGAAAAAAAAGTTTAAATACTATTTAAATGTTTTGTTTTCTCCACAAAAAATGGAATTAAAACTCCAACTTCTTTTTACGTAATTCAAAATTCTGCCCAAGATAAACGCGGCGCACCATTTCGTCTTCTACTAATTCTTCAGGTGTTCCCGCTTTTAGGATTCCACCTTCAAACATCAAATAGGTTTTGTCTGTAATGGCCAATGTTTCTTGCACATTGTGGTCGGTAATTAGAATTCCGATATTTTTGTTTTTTAATTGCGCTACAATTCTTTG
>JBIPNF010000271.1:0-3032 GCA_044373885.1 Flavobacterium sp.
AAAGGAGCTGATGATGGATTTGAATTTTATGGAGGAACAGTGAATTTAAAAAACGCAATTTCTTACGGAAACTTTGATGATTCATTTGACTGGCAAGATGGTTGGAGAGGACAAGAAAGTACTAACTGGTATGCATATCAAACGGGTACAGGAAATTTTGGTATGGAAATAGAATGTAAAAGTTTTAACAATGCATTTTTTCCAAAAGTTACTAACATAACTTTAAAAAGAGCTGCTGGAACTGCAACTGAAAACGCTTCTATTGAATATGATGCAATTCAATTCAAAAAAGAAGGAAACGGAGATTTCAGCAACATTTTGATTGATGGTTATTCAGCAACTGGAGCTGTAGCGGTAAGAATTCAAGATGCTGCAACAAATACAAACCAAGTTAATGGTAGTAAAATAAAATTAACAAATGTTAAAATAAATGGCGCAACAACTCCTATTGGAACTGGCGCAACTTCATTTTCAGTTGTATTTCCAGCAAATATGTTTTTAACTACGAGTACTGCGACAGGTGCATTGTTAACTACTGGTGCTTGGTCAACTGTTGGAAGTTTGAATTTAATTCAATAATTGTTAAAAAATAATAAATTTAAAGCATCTCTTGAACGAGATGCTTTTTTTATTGAACACAAACGGTAGAATCATTTAAAATAAAATAATGAATTTTATTTTGCCCATTAGATTAATTATGATAGTATGTTTACAAATAAAAAAGAGCAAAAAACATGTCGTTTTGAGATTAATAGAAAACTTTAATTACGCCAATTTGTCACTTTAACTTGAATTGGTATTCTATTTGAAAAGATTATATAAATCTTAAAATTTAATTTATGACAACTGGAAAAATCAATGTTTCGGTAGAGAACATCTTCCCTTTAATTAAAAAGTTTTTATACAGTGACCACGAAATATTTTTACGGGAGCTAATTTCAAACGGAACCGATGCTACTTTAAAATTAAAACATTTAACAAGTATTGGTGAAGCAAAAGTTGAATATGGAAATCCTATTATTGAAGTAAAAATCGATAAAGAAGGTAAAAAATTACATATTATTGATCAAGGAATTGGGATGACTTCCGATGAAGTTGAAAAATACATCAACCAACTAGCCTTTTCTGGAGCAGAAGAATTTTTAGATAAATATAAAGATTCTGCCAAAGATTCTGGAATTATAGGACATTTTGGATTGGGATTCTATTCTGCATTTATGGTAGCTTCTAAGGTTGAAATTATCACCAAATCATATAAAGACGAGCCAGCTGCGCATTGGACGTGTGATGGAAGTCCTGAATTTACATTGGAACCAAGCGATAAAACGACTCGCGGTTCTGAAATTATTTTGCACATTGCCGAAGATTCATTAGAGTTTTTAGAAGACTTTAAAATTCGCGAATTGCTAAATAAGTATAATAAATTTATGCCTATTCCAATTAAATTTGGAACCAAGACAGAAAAAATAGAACAGAAAAAAGGGGATTTTGTTGAATCTGAAGACAAAGACAATATCTTCACTGAAGTAGAAGTGGACAACATTATCAACAATCCAAATCCAGCTTGGACAAAACAACCAACGGAATTATCGGATGAGGATTATAAAAGTTTCTATAGAGAAGTATATCCAATGCAATTTGAAGAACCTTTATTTCACATTCATTTAAATGTGGATTATCCGTTCAATTTGACTGGGATTTTATACTTTCCAAAGTTAGGTTCTGACTTGCAAATTCAAAAAGACAAAATCCAATTGTATCAAAATCAGGTTTATGTAACTGATAATGTGGAAGGAATTGTACCTGAATTTTTAACAATGTTAAAAGGGGTAATTGATTCGCCAGATATTCCATTGAATGTTTCGCGTTCAAGTTTGCAATCTGATGGTGCGGTTAAAAAAATCTCCAATTATATTACTCGAAAAGTAGCTGATAAATTGAAATCTTTATTTACTGAAAACAGAGAAGATTTCGAAAAAAAATGGAATGACATCAAAATTGTTTTAGAATACGGAATGCTTTCAGAAGACAAATTCTATGAAAAAGCAGGCGCCTTTGTTTTGTATCCAACTGTTGATGAGACGTATTTTACTTTAGAAGAATTAAAAGAAAAATTAGCTGCAAATCAAACCGATAAAGATGGGAAATTAGTTGTTTTATATGCATCAAATAAAGAAGCGCAACACAGTTATATCGAAATTGCGAAAGAAAAAGGATATGAAGTTTTATTACTTGATTCTCCAATTATATCACATTTAATTCAAAAAATCGAAGGCGATAATAATACCATGACATTTGTTCGTGTCGATTCTGATCACATTGATAATTTAATCAAGAAAGAAGAAACTTCTATTTCTAAATTATCTGACGAAGAAAAAGAAAGCTTGAAAACGGTTTTAGAAGGATTTGTTCCAAAACAAAAATATTCGGTTCAAATGGAAGCTTTAGACAGCAATGCAGCGCCATTTATTATCACGCAACCGGAATTTATGCGAAGAATGAAAGAAATGAGTCAATCCGGTGGTGGCGGAATGTTCGGAATGGGAAATATGCCAGAAATGTATAATTTAGTGGTAAATACCAATTCTGATTTGGCTTCAAATATTTTAAATTCTACCGATAAATCAGCACAAGAAAGTTTGGTAAAACAAGCGTTAGATTTGGCCAAATTATCTCAAAACTTATTAAAAGGAGAAGAGCTTACGGCTTTTGTAAAACGTAGTTTTGAATTGATAAAATAAGAAATTCCTAAATTAGAAAAGACCTGTGAGTTCAACTTACAGGTCTTTTTTTTATATCTATTTTTACTTATTTAGTCGATTCCGTTTTGGTCAATTAAATACATTAATGCGGCCATCGTTGCTGCTCCTAATTCTAATTCTCTTTTATTAACGGCATCAAATTTATCGTTTGCCGCGTGATGATAATCAAAATAGCGTTGCGAATCTGGATGCAATCCTGCTTTAATTATTTTTTTAGACGTTAGCGGCTCAATATCAGAACCCGAATGTCCTTTGGTGAAACTATGAATC
>JBIPNF010000071.1:0-10566 GCA_044373885.1 Flavobacterium sp.
AGAAAATGTGTCCCCAATAATTTTTGTTTGCTGTTAAATTTGTGATTACAAAAGTGATTACTGCCAATCCGAATGTGATGGCAATATTTCCTGTAACATTAATTCCAAGTGGTGTTAATCCGAAGATGTTTAAGAACCATACAAAGAAAAAGATGGTTAATAAATAACTCATATATCTTTTGTAATGTTTTTCGCCGATGTTTGGAATGGCAATCTCATCGCGGATGTAAATTACGATTGGTTCAAAAAGTCTTCCAAAACCAGAAGAAATTCCTCCGTTTTTAGCATACGATTTTGCTAAACTTGTAAATAAGAAAAACATTAAAAGTGCCACAATCATAATTGTTAAAACTCCTTTTGTGATAGACAAATCAATTGGTTGAAGATTTGTAGGATGATGTTCATCACCAGTTAAAGTTCCTGTTGCATCCGTTTTGTATATTTTTTCGTGGTGTAAAACGTAGAAATTTCCGTTACTTTCTGCAACTGCTTCTCCGTGATTGAATTTTGAAGATAAGAAAAAGTGTGCGCCATTATCCCATAATATAATAGGTAAAGAAAAACCAATGTGCTCGCCATCATATTCAAAAAGAGAAAAATCGTGACCGTCTAAAACGTGGTGTCCAATTACTTCTAAAATTTCTGCTTTAACTTCTGAGGTTTCATCAGCTGGTTTAGCTTCAGTTTCCTTGGCAACTGCAGTCATTTCAGTTTGTACTTGTGCGCTTTCCGAAGGAGTATTTGAAAAACCAAATACCGGAAGAAACGCTATTAAAAGTGCGATTATAAATTTAAGTGGTTTGTTTGAAATCACCATATCTGTTAATTATCTTTAATGTTTACTTTCTGAAATTGGGTGCAAAGGTACATTATTTCTTAATAATTCAAGAATTAAAACAATTTTTTTTGGTTTAAAATTAGTTTAGATATCACTTTTCTGATTATTGTTTAAAATCCTAATGGTTACAGCCGTTTCAATTATTAAAAACAAGGCGAAAATCACAAAAAAATTCATTTTCTCAAATCCTATATTTGGATTTTCTGAATTTAGAATTGGGTTTAAAAGCACAAATGAAATTCCGATTTTTAAACAGGTGATTAACAAAAAAGTATTCCCAACATTGTCAATGCTTCTCTCTTTTACAAGAGTTAAAATAAAGATTATTAAAAGTGAGCAAACCAAGAAAAAGCTATAAATCGCTTCTATTGAAAAATGAAAATTTTGATAATTTGGGTTGTTTTCATGGAAATAAAAAAACGCTTTATGAAATACAAAAATTAGAAATGAAGTGACAAAAACTTCAATAAGAGGCTGAAATTTTTTTAGTTTCATAGTGTTTTTATGATTTATTAATGTCTTTTAACTGCCGGTTGATATTGTAAAAAGCAATTGCAACACCTGCCAATGTTAGGATTTTGACGTAAATTGTATTGGAATTTGGATATTTTGCGTCGAGCCAATTTCCTAAATAGGAAAACAAAAAAACAATAACACCCATTTGAATTGGGATATTAATAAGCGCGAGCCACTTAGTATTGTTTTGCTTCTTCGGATCTTTGTTGAACGTCATTTGAAATGGTACTTTTTATATTTGGTTTCATCACACACGAGGCGCTAAAATCGGCGCCCGGTTCCACGGATAATTTTCCGCAAATTACTTCGCCGTGAATACTTGCTTTTGACTTCAAATTCAGCATTTCCCCTACTTGTATTTTCCCTTCGAACTTACCTTCAATATCGGCATTTTTGCAAATAATATCTCCTTTTATACTACCGGCAGGACCGATAACAATTTTACCTTTCGACTGAAAATTCCCTATCAAATGTCCGTCAAGGCGAAAATCGGCAGGCGAAATTATATCTCCAGTTATAGTTGTTCCTTCTACAATTCTATTGGTTTTTCCTAAAAGATCGGTATATGATTTTGGGCTTTTTTCAAACATTTTCATTATTTTTTAGGTTTTATAATTTGATCTGTTTCTAAAGTCCCTTGCCCTAAAACTTGCGTGGGGGTTTCATTCCTTTTATTTGAAGGCGGAGAAATGTCGCCACTATTTTTTCCTGGCAAATCGGTTGGATTTGTATCCGGTGCCTCCAAGTTAATTGGTGCAACTTTTGTTGTTGGAACAATCGGCTCTATTTTTTTAGAATTTTGAATTAACGATGGCGCCGCGACTGGAGCGACTAAATATTCTTCAATGTTTTTATGAATTTGAACAACTTGGTAGTTATAATTTGAAATCATAATTGGAGTTTGAGAAATTTTATAGTCTTTGTAATCTTTTAGAATTGTCGTAATCCCTTTTGCAAATTCTTGAGAAACAATACCGTGAATTACTATAAAATTATCGGTCATCGTATAAATATCATTTGAAAAACTCAATTTATCCAACTTTCTTGAGGTTACAAATTTATTGATTTTATTAATTAATACCGTATTGTTTTTTTCGTCATCATACTTAATTTTGAACAAGATTTTCCAAGATTTTGCGGCAACCGAATAGAATTTAAATCCTTCTAAAACCGGGATGTCATTTTTAATCAATCCCTCGGCCTGTTTGCCTTCTTCACTATTTGGATAATTCAAAGCCACAAAATTTAATGCCTTTTTGAATTCAACGATTCCATTTAATTTCCCAATTGTATTGGCCTTAAGCAACTCAAATTTTGGAAGTAATTGTTCTCCTGTAAATTGATCTACCGCTTTTTCTAATTCTGTGTTTACGGTTCTATAATCTCCCGATTCATATACTTTGTACAATTTGTTATACGCCTTTTCTGGGGTATCAATTCCTGTAATATCAGGATTTGTGTTACTCAAAATTTGCGCATATCTCGAATTTGGATATTGACTAATAATTCTTTCTTTCATCGCTAAAGCCTTTTCTTTATTGATGATTTCATATATTTTGAATAAATTATATAAAGAAGGAAGCACCAATCGTTCTTCAGGATTGTTTTTTAATAACTGCTCCAATTTATTGGCCGCCAACTGATATTCTTTAAACTTATCTTTATAAATTGAACCCAATTGAAAATAGGCAAAATTGCGTTCCTTGGAGATGCTGTCTAGCACACTTTGATTTTTAGGAAGGTCTTTCAGGTAAAAATCTGTCGTGTATTTTTCTTCCAACACAATGTCTTTTCCTTTATCAGAAGAGTTTATACTGTCTTTTGTGTTTGAAACATCTGTTCCATCAGTATTTATTTTCTCAGTGGATAATCGCCAGTTATTTTTATAGGCTCGGTCGCCCCAAATTTTCTTAAACTGAAGTTTTCCGTAGGCAACAGATTTTTGATTGTAGAAATAAAAATCACTTTCTTTTCCTATATTAAAAACTGCTTGCATTGCGCCAGGAGGCATCATATCTGATTTTATTTCAGGTGGTTTTTTCGAATCAATTCCGCCTAAGCCTGAAGCGTCATTAGACTTATTTTTTTCTTTTAATACCACTTTAGCTGCCAAGGTCTTTTTGAGTTCATCTTCTTTTTTGAGCTTTACGATATACTTTTCATAATAGGCAATTCTCTCCAATTCTGACAATCCTACAACATTTAAAATACTATCATTTCTAGTTGCGATTCCCTCATATTTAATTACGTCTACTAAATTTTCTCTTTTCTTTTTGATGAATTTATGTTCCCGGGATTTTGCATTCAATTGCACTAAAGTACTGTCATAGTATTTTCCTGCAATTGGATATTTTGCATCGTTAAAATAAATATTCGCCAAATTTCTGTAGTTGGATGCAATGGTATACGTGTCTCCCGTTTTGGATTTTAGCGATTTGTTATACTCTTTTTTAGCGCTCTCAAACTTCTTGTTTTTATCATAATACAACCCTATTTGATGGTGAAGTACATCAAGAAAGGGTCTGTTTTCTCTGTCTTTTAAAAGTTTGTTGAACTTTAGTAAAAAAGAAATAGAATCCGTTTTTTCAAACCCCGCCAATTGTGCTTGTTTTGCTTTGGCATGAATTACATATTGTCTTGGTGCTTTTCGTTTCATATCAATAACCGATTGATAAGCCACAAAAGCACTATCTTTGTATCCTAAATCTTCATAGAGTTGCGCTAAAATAAAACGGTATCTTGCTTTTTCTTCTTTGGATTTAGTGAATTCTGTAGCCAATTTTAATTTTGAAACCGCACTATCTTTTTGTCCTAAATTCAAAAATGCCTGCGAAATCGTTGCATTTGCATCGGCAAAAATTTGATTTTTTAGTTTTATATCTTTAAGAATTGCCTGCATATTTTTGAGCGCCAAGGCATCATTTTCTAGGCGCATGTTGGTTTTTTCTCTCCAAATTCTAGCCTCGTGAATTTTATCACTGCTAGGGGATTTGTATAAAATATAATTGAAGGCTTCCAGTGCTGGGATAAAACGTTGGTCGTAATATCTGGTTTTACCTAACAAAAGATAGGCTTCGTCCATTTGTGGATTTTTTTCAGAACCGCCAATATTCATGGAATGTTTTTGAATGGCTTTGGTTGCCTTGGTTTCCGCACGTTCAAAATTAGCGTTTTTAGTGTCCCCTGGTTTCTGCTCGTCTTTGCTGACTTGCATTCTTTCAATTGGCAAATTTTCCCAAAAATTATCTTTATAGGTTCCTTTAAGTTCTGCAATTCCTTTGTCTAATGCCAATTGGCCGTTGTATAAAATATTATCCTTTGTGCTTAGTGCGTGGATGTTCCTAGAAATAAAAGTATCCTTACTTGTAGAACAAGCTATCAAGAAAAGGAGCAATCCTATTGCGAACGTATATTTTAGTATGTTTTTTTTCAATGTAAAACGATTTTATTCTTTAACTTATAAATACTAGTTTTAGTATATAACTCGTAAAAATACATTTCTTTTTGATACTATAAAAGGTTCCGCCCGTTTTTTGGACAACAAATCGTGTTTGTTGTAGGATTTGCGTGAGGGGTTGTAATGAAAAGCCCACAGCCTCGCTTTTTTTGCGTGGCGAGGACTTGCAGTGGAAAACCCGACCGAGTTTATTACAGATGGCGTAGTACCTCGTAATAACCTAAACGAGGGCACGCCCAAATTAAAATCTTTGTTTAGACTGCGAAAAACGCCTCTAATTCTTTTAATGTTTCTGCCGAAGTGACAATGTCTTTTACAACTTCCCCTTTGTTCAAAGCTACAATTCGGTCGCAAACCTCAACGGTGTGTTGCAAATCGTGGCTGGAAACCAATACAGTAATTGCAGGATTTTCGGCTAATTCTTTGATGATTTTTTTGAGTCGGCTAACGGTTGTTGGATCTAAATTAGCGAAGGGTTCGTCGAGAATAATTACTTCGGGATTTCCGATTAATGTGGCTATAATTCCTACTTTTTTCTGATTTCCTTTGGACAAATCGCGTAAATATTTTTTGTTATGTAAGATTTCATCGTTGAAAAACTCCTCGTGTTTATTGAGTAATGCATTGACATCGGCTTTGTTTTGTCCGCGAATGTCTCCAATAAAATAAAAATATTCTTCGGCTGTAAGGTAGCCAATTAGAAAGGATTCGTCTAGGAATGCAGCGGTAAATGGCTTCCAATTTTCACTGGTGTTGACTTGGATTTCGTTGTTGATTATTGTGCCTGTTGTGGGTTGTATCAAATCCAATAAAAGGCTAAAAAAAGTGGTTTTCCCTGCACCATTATTTCCTACTAACCCAAAGCTTTGTCCTTTTGGAATTTCAAGATTGGCGATATTTAGAACTGTTGTGCCGTTGTAGGTTTTTGAAAGTTGATTTACTTGTATCATTTTATAAATTTTATTTGGTTATTTGGAAGTTGATTTAGTCGTTTTGGGCGTAAGCGTTAATGGTTTTATATTTTTCTGATTTGTAGGTTTTTTCAATAATGGTAAATACCTTATCTCTAAATGCAAAACCTAAAATTCCTGCAGTTACTACTAATATATAGCCCGCAATTGGGCTTATAAAATAATACCCAAGCCCATATAGTCCTACTGGAACAATTAGTTTTGGAATGGCGAATAACATGTTTTGAACGTTAAATCCTTGCTTGTTTCCGAAGGCATTTTTACCAGTATTTAAATCAATTGGGGTTTTCATATAGGCGCCGCCCCAAAGTACAATGTGCGAATTGACACCTATGTTATAGATTGCTCCGGCCACTACTGCCAAATAGGTTTGCCAACCAAAATACAAATAAAACGAAGCTAAAAGTGTGGAGATAATTGTTGCAATTACAATTAACCACCATTTTGAAGCGAGATAATCTTTATAAGTGATGTTTTGACTCATCAATAATTTATAGTAGGCGCTGTCCCAACTTGGAACGAATTGTCCAAAGTTCATTAAAAATCCACCCGAAACAAAAATCCCAGCAAAAATTTGCATTACATTCCCAGTATTGTCAATCGTTTGTCTGAAAAACAATAGCCCATAAAAAAGAAAGAAGAAACCTGTTAATACGGTGTTTTTTGACCGCTTATTTCTTGTTATCAATTTGATGTCATTTTTCAAAAAAGAACCTAAAGTTCCGTATTTATTAAGCCAAGCGTATTCTTTTCCGTCAGCGGTTTTTTGTTTAGTCGCTAATTTATCATCAAAATACATGTTGTTAATGAAATAATTATAGGCTAAATAATACAAAATTCCCATCGTTAGCAATGGCAATCCAACAGCTATTGGAGTTGAATAGAGTGCATCAAAAAACACTTGTGTGTATTGTGTGACATCAAACAGATTATAATATTGGGAAGCGATTAGGGCAATGACAATTATTCCTACAGAAACGAGAATTGCGTCTTGCTTGTTTGCCAAAATATTTAGAAAATTACTGGCAAAAACTAGCGTCATCATTCCAAAATACCAAGTTATTACGCCAAAAACAGAGTATCCGTTGATTAACAATACAATTGAAAACGGAATAAAGAAAAAAGCGTGAAGCAAATTGAAAACGGAAACTGCTGATTTTCCAAGAATAAAATGAACTAATGTGGTTTTTTTTATGGGTAAAATCATTAACGGTCGAATGTTCATTACTGGAATTGTTTGCGCCATATAACGAATTAGTAAGTGCCCTAAAAACCAATAAAGCGCATACTTATTGACAAATACTAATGGATCTTGAAAGCCACTTTCTTGTATCATGTAGAATGCTCCCGATCCCATAGCAATGAAAATAACGGCAAAATAGACGACCACAAAAGCCATTATGATTTTTAAAACTAATTTGTTTCCGAAAGATGCCGAACGGAAAAAGGCTTTTAATTCCAGATTGAGAAAATGTTTGATCATAGGTTATTTGGGTTTTTATTTTTGATAAAAGTAGGAAAATTATTGATTTGAAAGTTGGTATTCAGGATATGTTTTTTCTAAATATTCTTGCGCTTTTGATGGGATAATAAAAAAGATAATATATTCTATAATTACAATCGAAACGATAAATACACTCATAAACAACACCATAATTTGACTCGAATTATTTTCAAAATTTAAAAATATTTGAATAGGCAAATAACTCATTCCTGCAAGTGAACTGTATCCATAAATAATTTCATTGAGAAGCCATTTTTTTCCTTTTTCTTTAGCTGCTTTTTTTCTTTTTTTACTCATCCGAATTAATCCAACCCAAAAGGAAATTAAAAGCAATAAAGCTAGTGCAGTTGCAACATCATGCGAAATAGAAAAAGATTTCATTAATTGAAAAACAACAAATATGGATAAAAATGTACCTATTATTTGAGGTAATTTAAAAAAGGTTTTAAAATGTTCCCAAACCAATTTATTATATATCTTATTCATCGCTTTTTGTTTTTTCTCAACCACATCCATAAACCCAAAAACTCCAAATTTCTTGAATTCTTTATTTAATAGCGTTTCAAATGATAGCGATGGATTGGCTTCCCATTCTAGCTCAATTGCGTTGGCCATATGATCGACCAATTCGGTTTGCAAATCGTAATACTCCACATAATGTTGTTTCGTGAAAGTGTAAAGTTGGTCTATTTGTTCGGTGGTTAGTTTCTTGGAATCCATAGGTTAAGAATATTTAAATCTAAATTTTCTAATTGTTGTTACGCAATAACCAACATACGCAAAAAGCAAAAACAGGGTTATTCCGATACTAAATTGATTCCCGATAAAGTTTTTGGCGTACAATCCAAATCCATTTGAAAAAAGATTGACATAATAAATCACTAACAATACAGAGGAACTATTTTCAAGATAACGATAGCGTTTCTTGATAATGAAAAACGTATAAATTGCCTGAACAAAAACAAATAGAAAAATCATGAAAAATAGCACTTGGCTCATCATTTCTAATGAAATCAATTGGTTCAAATAGTGAAAACCAAAAAGTAGCATAATCGCAAAAATTATATTTTGAGGTTTGATAAGTGTTTTAGAAAAACGAATCATTCCGTTTTTATAATTTGTGAAATTCATTCTTCTAGAAGCCAAAAGCATTTTCTTGTTTACCACCATGTATGCTTTGAATGCATCATAAAAAGGGAGTTCTTCCAGTTCCATTTTTTCTTCCACTGCCGAAGCAATATGATCGGTTAATTCTGATCGTACATCCACAAAAATAACATCTGCTTTTTGCAGATATTGGTCTATGAATCGGATTTCTTGGTTAGATAGTTTCATTTTAAATGTAATTAAAACTGTATTTATTAAATTTATGTTTTCTTTGATATTTAAACATGGCATAATAGATTACTCCTTTTCGTCTGGTAAATGCAATTCTTTTCGTAATATTATTTCAAATGCAGGTTCTTCTGGTTGTGGCATTTTGGCATTAATAAATTTACCATTTGGATCAATTAATATAAACCTTGGAATGGATTCCATACTATAATTTTTTCCAAAGGCATTTTTGTCGTTAATGTGTATTTGAAGTGTTGATTTTGATTTGCTTTTAGCATCTATAAACCATTTTTTAATGTCTTCATCTACACTCAATCCTACAAATTCGATCTTTGTGCTTTTGTATTTCAATGCCATTTTTTCAAAATAAGGCGCTTGCTGTTTGCAAGGTCCACACCAAGTTGCCCAAACATCAATCACTACAAATTTTCCTTTTAAATCTGCAAGAGAAACTATTTTTCCTTCTAGTGTAGTTGCTTCAAATAAAGGTGCGGCTTTCCCTTTACCTAAACTTTCCAATACTTTATTGATGTTATTAATTTTACTTTGGTATTTTGAATTACCAAAATTTGAATTGTATGTTTCAACCAATCCATTTCGTTCTTCAGAATTAGAAGCATCTTCTAAGCTTTTATTCAATTGCCAATACAACATTTTATCTTTAAATGACCCTTTTTTTAATTTAGCTATTTCTTGCAAAGCTTTCAAGTTGTCATTAATTTCTTGATTGTTTTTAATAATCAATTGACTTCTTATGTAATTAAAATAGTCTTCACTGCTCAACAAACTTTCATCGTCAAGTGGTAATTTACTTTTAATCTCTTTGATGTCTTCGGTTTCTATTGTTTTTTCTGATGGATACAATGCTTTTCGTTTCTTTACTAATTCATTCCATAAGTTCATGTATTTAGTTGTAGTGAGTTTTTCAGCTCTTTTTTTAAAGTCATTTTTACCAATATAATTATCAATAGTTCTGAATTTATTTGGCTCTTTTATTGCATCTTTCCATTCTTTATAAAGTGCATCAATAATTATTTTTGGCTTGTCAAGATTCTGATTTTCCTCAATATAATAATTTACGGTACTCCAACTTTGTTGGGTATTGGCATCCATTTGATTTTCGGCAAGGCGTGTTCCTTTATAATCAAATTTAGTTTTGCCACTATAAATTTTGCTTACTACATAAATACTGTCATTATTGCCAAAAAATAATTTATCGCCATATTTCCCATCTATATTTATTTCATAGTAATCTGTAATTACATTGTTTTTAAATTGATAGTGAAATTCATTGTTTTTAACAGGAATCACGGCAATAGTATCGTGAACAATAGCATCTTTAATATAAACTGTATGAAAAGCTTCATCACTTTCAATTTTACCACATACTACAGTAGTTTTATAATTACTCATTTGGTTAGGCTTTAGTATCCAAAACAACAATCCGCCACCTAACACAATTACAACTAAAAGAGTTATGATTTTAGAACTATTATTTAAAAATGCCAATTTGAATTGTTTGTGTTGGTACCATTGAAAACCAATATATAAGACCATTAAACTTGCAACAATACCAATGTATTCCGTAAATAGAAACCAATGTTCCAATTGACTTCCAGTAGTTGTATTTGCTACTTTTGAAAGTATCTCAAACGGATACCAAGCAGGAGTAAGCTTAAAAGGTGATAAAAAAGACATCAGTAACAACCCAAAAAAACCAATTAATATAGACCAGATAAAACTCGAAAGCAATACTGATATGAAATATTGAATGGAAGTTAACAATATCGCTGCAATAAACAGTCGAATTGTTATGAGAAATAAGAGTGAAAACGGTATTTCAACCAATGCAATTTTTGGTATAGGAATAATAAACGTCAAAATCCAAGCGGCCAATACACTAAAAATAACAAATGAGATGATTGAAATTAGATTTGCTATCAAT
>JBIPNF010000072.1:0-10548 GCA_044373885.1 Flavobacterium sp.
TCCTTTTTTTGGAAGTTTTAAATTTGGTTTTTGTAAAAAAGGAGTTTCTTTTTGAAATGGTTTGGCCAACATATAGGTTTTACGGCGTAAAAATTCCGAATATTCCTCAATGTTTTCATGCTCATTTTGTTCGTTCACTGAAATTGGCTTGCCAATCCTAACTTTTATAACCCTATCTTTTTGAGAGAACAATTCCGAAGGCAATTTTGCGGTTCGAAGCGTATCATCAATCTTAGATAAAAAATAAAATAATTTACTGTTTTTAGCATGAAAATAAATAGGAACAACAGGAACTTGTGCTTTTCGAATAACTTTTATAGCCCCTTCTTCCCATGGTTTGTCAACCATTAATTTCCCGTCTTTATAAGTAGAAACTTCACCAGCAGGAAACATTCCCAAAGGTTTCCCATCTCTCAAATGTCGCAATGTTTCCTTAATTCCCACCACGCTAGATTTGACATTTTTATGGTTTTCAAAAGGATTCACGGGCATTATATATTTCTTTAGAGGTTCAATCCTATGCAAAAGAAAATTGGCTATTATCTTGAAGTTTGGTTCTCTTTCGAGCATTAATTTTAATAATAAAACACCGTCAATGCCGCCCAAAGGATGGTTTGAAATAGTAATATAGGCGCCGTCTTTTGGTAAACGTTTTAAATCTTCCTCGGGAATTTCAAATTTGATTTCTAAATCTTCTAAAATGGCATTTAAAAAAGTAACGTCTTTCAAATGTTTGTTTCTATCATAAACTTTGTTTAGAGTAGATATTTTTAGAGCCTTCATGAGTAACCAACCAGAAAAAGTACCAAAAATTCCGTACTTATCTGCGTTTATCGCTTTGGAAACTTCTTTTGCTGTAACTAAACCCATTTATAATACATGTTAAAATGGAAACAAAGATAGGAAAATTCTCGTTTAACCGACGAAAATAGGTTTCGATTTTCTTTGTGATTTCTGTTTTGTACGTTCAAGTTTTTTATTACTTTTGGGAATGTAAATCTGAATTATAATAATGAAAATTATTTCCTATAATGTAAATGGAATTAGAGCCGCCATCACCAAAGGTTTTATCGAATGGTTGCAGCAAGCAAATCCAGATATAATTTGTCTTCAGGAGATTAAAGCTTCTGAAGATCAAGTCCCGATTTCCGATTTTGAAAAGGCAGGTTATCCCTATCAATACTATTATCCTGCTACTAAAAAAGGATATAGCGGCGTAGCTATTTTGTCGAAAATCAAACCTAATAATGTTGTTTTTGGAACTGGAATTGCACACATGGATTTTGAAGGCCGAAACCTCCGCGTGGATTTTGACGGGTTATCAGTAATGAGTTTGTATTTACCATCGGGGACAAATAGCGATCGATTGGATCATAAATTTATGTTTATGGACGATTTTCAAAGTTATATCAACAACTTAAAAAAGGAAATTCCAAATTTGGTGGTTTGTGGCGATTACAACATTTGTCACCAGGCAATTGACATTCACGACCCAATTCGCAATGCAAAAGTTTCAGGTTTTTTGCCAGAAGAGCGCGCTTGGTTGGACAAGTTTATAAAAAGCGGATTTATTGATAGCTTCCGATTTTTTAATAAACAACCCGATCAATACAGTTGGTGGAGTTACAGAGCAGGTTCCCGTGGCAACAATAAAGGATGGCGAATTGACTATTGTTTGGTAAGTGAAACCTTGAAAGACAGACTCAAAAGAGCCTTAATTTTACCCGAAGCAAAACATTCTGACCATTGTCCCGTTTTAGTTGAAATAGAATAAAAACAACCCTTATAAAAAAATTAAAATGATTAAAAAAATTGCATTAGGAATAGTAGTTATCGCTTTATCGGCATCCTGTGTGTCTAAAAAAGTTTTTAACGAATTAGAAACAAAATTCGCAGATTTAAAAAAAGAAAATAGAAGAACTGCCGATTTAAATGACAGTATTACCAGGGCTAAAAGCAAACTCGATTTGGATTACGCTGCATTGAAAGCAAATTATGATAAAACGAAAGCCGAACGCGATAAATTGGCAATTGATTTTGCTGCAGCAGATAAAAATCTGAAGACGTTACAGGCATCTTATAATGCTTTGGAGAAAAATAGCGATGCATCTTTGAAAGAAAACATGGCTAAAAACCGAGAATTATTAGCACAATTAGAAGCTAAAGAAAAAGCATTGGCCGCCGAAAAAGAGCGTTTAAATAAACTAAGTGCCGATTTGAAAAAAGGAACCGACCGAGTAAATGAATTGGAAAGCATCATGGCGGCTAAAGAAGCGGCTATGAAAAAACTGAAAGATGCCTTATCAAAATCTTTGAAAGCATTTGAAGGTAAAGGACTTACCGTGAATCAAAGAGACGGAAAAGTATATGTTTCTATGGAAAATAAATTGCTTTTTGAATCAGGAAGTTGGGCTGTAGGTTCGGAAGGCAAAAAAGCCGTAGTTGCTGTTGCATCTGTTTTGGCACAAAATCCAGATATCGCAGTTTTAATTGAAGGACATACCGATAACGACAAATTTGCTGGGGCAGTTGGTCAAATTGAGAACAACTGGGATCTTTCAACAAAAAGAGCCACTGCAATTGTGAACATTTTATCAGAAAATAAAGCGGTGAAAAAAGAGAATTTAACTGCTGCAGGAAGAGGAGAATTCGCGCCTTTAATGAGCAATGACACTCCAGAAGGAAAAGCTAAAAATCGTAGAATTGAAATTATATTAACACCAAAATTAGACGAAATCTCTAAAATGTTGAATGATTTATAAAAAGGGTTCAAAGTGAAAAAGGTTCAAAGGTTCAGAGTTATACTTTGGGCCTTTTTACTTTCCCTAATTGTAACTTTATAACTTTCCCCCCTAATTATGAAATACACCACTTTACCAAATACCGAAACACGAATTAGTAAAATTTGTCTTGGAACGATGACTTTTGGCGAACAAAATACAGAAGCCGAAGGTCATTCTCAAATGGATTATGCATTCGAAAACGGAGTTAATTTTTTTGATACTGCCGAAATGTATTCGGTTCCTGCACGACAAGAAACGTATGGAAGTACAGAAAAAATCATCGGAACATGGTTCAAAAAAACAGGTGCTAGAGACAATATTGTTTTAGCTACCAAAGTAGCGGGACCCAATCCAAATTTCACCTACATGCGTGAAAAAAACGATTTTTCGCCCAAAAGTATCACATTTGCATTAGAGCAAAGTTTGCAACGTCTTCAAACAGATTATGTCGATTTGTATCAATTGCATTGGCCAGAGCGCAAATCAAATATGTTTGGGACACTTGGATTTAAAGTTCAAGAAGATGCTTGGGAAGATAATTTTCAATCGATATTAGAATGTTTATTAGGATTAATTCAACAAGGAAAAATTAGAACTATTGGTGTTTCCAATGAAACTCCGTGGGGATTAATGCGCTATTTAGAAGAAAGCAAAAAACACAACTTACCAAGAATAGCAACCATTCAAAACCCATATTCACTTGTAAATCGTAGTTTTGAAGTGGGTTTATCCGAAGTGTGTCACCGAGAAAATATAGGTTTATTAGCCTATTCCCCGATGGCATTTGGCGTATTATCAGGCAAGTTTTTGAACGGCGCTACACATCCCAACTCCAGAATTAGCTTATTTCCTCAATTTGTTCGTTACAATAGCGAAAATACAAGAGAAGCCGTCAAAAAATACAACGAAATTGCACTCGCTTTCGGACTCACTTTAACCGAATTGTCCTTGGCTTTCATAGCGCACCAATCTTTTGTAAGTAGCACAATTATAGGCGCTACAACTCTAACTCAACTAAAAGAGAACATTAACACTATCGGAGTTTCACTCAACGAAAATATCATTTCAGAAATCGAAAAAATCCAAAGTATTCTTCCTAATCCAGCACCGTAAAAGAATTAAAAATCTCACGTATAAATTGCTGTAGGAAAAAAAACGCCTAACAATCAAATAGAAAATGTAAAGATTTATTGCCTTTTTGTTTATAATACTATGATTTTGTTTTTCTTTGCAAAAAACTTGTATTGAACCCAAACGCTTCCAAATTAAAAACAAAATCTTTATCCAGTTTGTTTTATTCCAAAAATGAATCTTGGTGGCTCATTGGCTTTTCAATGATCTTGGCGAGCGGGCTCATTATTGAGCCTCAACTGATTTGTGCTGCGCTAATAAAAGGGCAACTTTCGGATATGTGGTTGTATTGGAGTGGCGCTATTGGAGCGGCTTTTAGTATTTCTTTCTTTGCTCATTTGTGGAAAAATATTCCGGTTAAAACAGAAAATGAGTTTCTCTTTTTTAGGTTTTCTGGTGTTGGTGCAAGAATCTTACACGCTTTTAGAAGTTTATATATAGGAGGAATTATTATTCCTTTTATTGTGGGTTTTAGCATCTTAGGTTTTAGCAAAATAGTAACCTACATACTTGAAGTTTCGCCTAATTGTTCGATTTATATTTTAACTGGATTTCTATTTGTGCTGACTTTTTCCAATAGTTTCAAAACACGATTACGAATGGATTTTATCTTGTTTATAGTCTTTATTGTACTGTTTTTAATTATAATTTATGCTTTGTACAATGCGACGGGAGGTTTTTCGAACTTGTCAAACACAATGCAAATTAATAAATATAAATTTCAGTTATTGCCAAAATTGGGTTCCAAGGCTTTTGCTGCTTTTATTATTTTTATTGGTGTCCAATGGTGGTCGGCTTCAATTTTAGATTACCCCGATATGAACGGGCAAAAGTTAATGGCTGTGGCAAAAACCAAAGATATAGTGAAAAGTATTTTTCTGCCTTCTTTTCTGCTTTTAGTCTTTCGCCTTTTGCTTTTTACATTGCCGTTTATGGCGGTTTTATACGGATATACAACCGGAATTGCTGATAATGAGTTGGCTTTTACTGCTTTATTTGTAAACGTTTTGCCTTCTTGGATGCTTCTTTTAGTACTCGCGTTTTTTATGATTCCTTTTGTTTCAGTAGTTCAAAACAACCAAAATTGGGGTGGTTCTTTATTGGTTGAAAATTTTTATAAATACCACATAAATCCAAATGCTACTCAAAAAAAAATAAAGCTTTTTGGAATATTTTCAATGTTGTACATTGTAATTATAGGTGGATTAATTGCGTTGTATGCCAATTCATTACTTGGAATGGTTCAATTGTTGTTTTCTATAACGGCAGGAGTCGGCCCAGTTTTTATGTTGCGTTGGTATTGGTGGCGAATTAACGCTTGGTCACAATTATCAGCAATGATTTCGGCCTTAGTTTTCCCGCCACTATTCGATTGGTTGTATTTTAATTCTAATTCCATAAAGTCATTAATTACGGCTTTACAAAACGATTTGAATCTTGACTATTACCCCATTAAAATAGTAGTATTAACCTTTATTGTATGTGGGATTTGGTTAACAGTTACTTTTATTACACCA
Source organism: Flavobacterium sp. (assembly GCA_044373885.1). Taxonomy (GTDB): domain Bacteria; phylum Bacteroidota; class Bacteroidia; order Flavobacteriales; family Flavobacteriaceae; genus Flavobacterium. Next base: position 5,432 of record JBIPNF010000072.1, read on the forward strand.
CCAACTGATAGGAAAATTTTAGACACCTTTGTTGCAACGGTAAAACCAGGCGGGTTTTGGAAAGGGTTTGAAAATAATGGGGAAAGTTATTTTAAAATAAGAGTTATTGCGTGGCTTATTCAGGCAGGAAACGGTATATTAGTTTATTTTATGTTTTGGGATTTTTTAATCGGAAATTACATCGAATTTCTACTTTTGTTACCGATTTTTATATTGTCTTTTTTTATTTCATTTACGATCATTAAAAAAGCAAACGTGTTTTATAATAAACAATTAATTAGAAAGAATTAATTCATTACTTTTAATATCAAAGTAACGCCTTTCTCTTCACAAAATATATTTAGATTTATCTATTAATATTTTATTTTTCCTGTTGCAAAAAATGAGGCAAGAACAAATAATTTAAGGCTTTAGCCAAAATCAAACCCCGAATGAAACGCAATTGTGAGTTACCGTAATGCCATATAATGGATAACAACCCATAATTCTTACAAATCTTAACATCATTTTATTAACCGTTTCCAAACGCTTCAACTAAATTTGTAAAAAAAAATATTTATGCTAAACTTTGAATTATACAATCCTACCACCCTCGTTTTTGGAAAAGGTCAAATAGAAAAAATAGCAACATTAATTCCAAAAGACGCCAAAGTATTATTGGCATACGGCGGTGGAAGCATTTTCAAAAATGGGGTTTACGAACAGGTGAAAACAGCTTTAAATGGTTTTGAAATCATAGAATTTGGCGGAATCGAACCCAATCCACATTTTGAAACTCTGATGAAAGCTGTTGCAATCGTTAAAGAACAAAACATCACTTTCATTCTTGCCGTGGGCGGTGGGTCCGTAATTGACGGAGTAAAATTCATTTCTGGCGCCACAAATTTTGATGGAAATCCTATAGATATTTTAATCAATAGAATTCTAATCAAAGATCTTTCTAAGGTAATTCCATTCGGTACCGTTTTGACTTTGCCGGCAACGGGAAGCGAAATGAACTCGGGATCCGTAGTCACCATTGAAGCTGCCCAAGAAAAATTAGCATTTGGCGGTAGCGCTTTATTTCCAAAATTCTCCATTTGCGATCCAACCGTAATTGCGTCTTTGCCAAAAAGACAAATTCAAAATGGGATAATTGATGCTTATACACACGTTATGGAACAATATTTAACCTATCCGCACGATGGGTTTCTTCAAGACAGAATTGCCGAAGGAATTTTGCAAACCTTAATTGAAATTGGTCCAAAAGTCGTGGAAAACCCAACCGATTACGCATTAGCATCAAATTATATGTGGAGTTGTACAATGGCGCTGAACGGATTAATACAAAAAGGCGTTCCATCCGATTGGGCGACACACATGATTGGACACGAATTGACCGCATTATACAACATCGATCACGCCAGAACATTGTCAGTAATAGCACCAAATTTGTACCAAGTGATGTTTGAAACTAAAAAGCAAAAATTGGCACAATACGGAAAACGGATTTTCAAATTAGCAGGAACCGAAGACGAAATTGCAGCCGAGGCCATCAACCAAACCGTTGCCTTTTTTCACACCATGGGAATGAAAACTAAACTATCGGAATATACAGAAGATTATGGCAAAACAGCCGATTTTATTGTGAATCGTTTCAAAGAAAGAGGCTGGAATGGACTCGGTGAAAAACAAAATATCACACCAGAAAAAGTACGTGAAATTGTAGAAATGAGTTACTAATACAACCAGCATAAAAACCTAAAGGCGTTCTCGAATTTTAACCGGGAACGCCTTTTTAATGAAACAAAAAACATATGAATTTAACTAACCCTCATAATAATAACTAATTGCACAATTGACTTTTATAAAACAATAACGGAATACATCCTCCCCTATTGTACTGAAAATCATAATAATACGTTAATTTTTAGAATCCCTTTTTTTGAGTTTTCAATACAAAAATCAAATTTGTATCTATTTCGATCAAATTTCAGTACTTTTGAAGCATAATTTTCAGAAGCTATTCCCGCTATCCGCTGTATCTGTTGTTGCGAACCCCGCTACAACAGGATGCCGCTACTATCAGGGCTAAAATCAAATAAAATGACAGATCAACCAAAATTTGCAGTAATAGGAGGAGGAAGTTGGGCTACAGCAATTGCAAAAATGCTTTGTGTCAACCTACCTGAAATTACTTGGTACATGAGAAATGAAGAGGCAATTGAACACATAAAAACGTACCATCACAACCCAAATTATTTGAGTTCAGTAGAATTTCACATCGAACAACTCCGATTAACAAGCAATATAAACGATGCCGTTGCAGCTGCTGATTACATTATTTTTGCCATTCCATCAGCTTTCTTGGGCGGAGAATTAAAAAACTTAACGGAGAGTTTAGAAGGGAAAGTAATTTTCTCAGCCATAAAAGGAATTGTTCCCGAAACAAGCCTAATTGTAGGGGAACATTTCCATAAAGTATATGATATTCCTATAAAAAATATTGGTGTAATCACAGGTCCGTGCCATGCCGAAGAAGTTGCATTGGAACGACTGTCGTATTTAACCATTGCTTGCGGCGATGCGTCAAAAGCCAAAGTTGTAGCCAAATATTTATCAAGTAATTACATCAAAACTAAAATCAGTGATGATATTATTGGAACAGAATATGCCGCAATGCTGAAAAATATTTATGCAATTGCAGCAGGAATAGCGCACGGATTAGGTTATGGAGATAACTTTCAATCGGTTTTAATGAGCAACGGAATTCGTGAAATGAAGAAATTCATCCGAAAAGTTCACAAAATGAAACGTAACATTAATGATTCTGCCTATTTAGGAGATTTGTTAGTAACTGGATATTCCGTGTTTTCAAGAAATCGAATGTTCGGAAATATGATTGGGAAAGGCTACACCGTAAAATCCGCAATGATGGAAATGAGCATGGTCGCCGAAGGCTATTATGCCACAAAAAGTGCGTGGGAACTCAACCAAAATTATGGTGCGAAAACACCAATTATTGATGCCGTTCACGATATTTTATACGAAGGAAAAGAAGCTAAAAAAGTATTCAAAAAACTAACGGATAAATTAGATTAAGATGACCGAAAGATGGAAATATCAGTTGAAAACAGGTGGTTTTTGGGGTGTGTTTATGATTGTTTTTACAACCGTATTTGCATTAAAAGAAAAGCCATTTGCCACACAAATAACTGATTCTAATTATTATATTAGAGCTGTTGGCTTTTTGCTTTTCGGGGTTTTTGCTTTAGGGTATTCTAGTTGGAAATCAAAAACAAAAAGAGAAAGCAAGCTATAATTTCATTATAAATTTTCCGCCATAATTTGATCCATTACCCAATTGGTATGAATCGCGGATAATCCTGTTGAAGGATGCGTGCCAATACCAGATAAATGTTCCTGCATTTTTTTAACGTGAAAGAGTTGTACATTTTCTGGATGCGCAATAAAAAGTTCTGTTTTGCCTTTTTCAGTTTCTAACACTATTTTGTTTTCTTCAAAAATTGAAAAGGTAATTTTTCCTTTACTGCCATAAAAAGTTGCCGTATCTTCAAGAAATTGACAACCAAAATTCCAACTTCCTGTTCCTGTAATTCCCGATTGGTGTAACCAAGTTGCTGCGATGGCATCATTTGCGGAATACAAATTTTGTTGGTTCAAGTTCACCCCAGAAGCAGTGTTTATTTCTCCAAAAAAATGCACAAATAAATCCAATCCGTGGCTTGCCAAATCATCGAAATAACCACCTGGAGCTACAGTAACATCTGTTCTCCAATTGTATTCTCCAGCAATATCAACAGCTGATGGTGGGCGTATGAAATGCCAATTTATATGTCGGATTTCACCAATACTTTTTTCATCAATCCAGCTTTTTATTTTTTCAAATCTAGGAAGTGAACGGCGATAATAGGCTACAAATAGCGGTAAATTTTTAACCGAAAAGGCATTGTGAATCGCTAAACTATCTTCATAATTGGGTGCCAAAGGTTTTTCTATGCAACATGGTTTTCCAGACAAAGCCACTTTAAGTCCGTAGAATTTATGAGAATCGGGTGGCGTTGCAATATAAACAGCATCAACTTCTGGATCGTTTATTAAATCGTCGGCATTAGAATAGAATTTTTTTATGCCGTGTCTTTTGGCATAGTCAGCTGCTTTTTCTGAATTTCTACGCATTACTGCAATGACTTCAAAGCCTTCGGTTTTTTGATATGCAGGACCGCTTTTCACTTCGGTTACGTTTCCACAACCTATAATTCCCCAACGGATTATTTTTGAAATTGAATTCATACTTATCTCACAATTACGCCATCAACGAATAAAATAGGCACTTCTTCCACATTTTTTTCTGAAATGAAATTGGCTTTAAAGATGAACTTCTTGTCGTATAAGGTATTTCCAATAAAGAAAGTCACCATAAATTCATTGTTTAAAGTTGTGACACTTTTTTCAAGCATTTCAACTTTTACTACTGAAACTGAGGGAATTTCCACAAAAGCGTGACGCAAAAGGGAGGTTTTTTTCATTTCTCCATCAATAGTTCCAAAAGCTTTCGAAACTACCATTACGCCATCGAGGTTAAAATCGCTATCGTTTACCAAATAGATATACCAAACTTTTTCCATGAAATCGTCGCTCCATTCTTGGACTGCAGCTACGAAAACATTTTCTACTTCTGGAATCGTTATGTCTTTTTTCATAAAATTAGTCTTGATGTCTTAATGTCAAAAGTCTTAATGTCAAAAAAAATAAAAAAGCAAGTTTCATCCTTGACAGCTCGTTTCTTCATTCGACTTTATGACTTTGAACTTTTGACTTTCGTTTAAATGGACGCTTTAAATTGTTCTAAGAAACGCACGTCATTTTCGTAAAACATGCGAATATCGCCGATTTGATAGAGCAACATTGCGATGCGTTCTACGCCCATTCCAAAGGCAAAACCGTTGAATTCATTGGTGTCGATGCCGCAATTTTTTAGTACATTTGGATCTACCATTCCGCAACCCCCAATTTCTAACCAACCGGTTCCTTTTGTAATTCGGTAATCGGTTTCGGTTTTCAATCCCCAATAAATATCAATTTCTGCACTTGGTTCTGTGAAAGGAAAATACGAC
>JBIPNF010000272.1:0-3017 GCA_044373885.1 Flavobacterium sp.
TGCGTAATCATATGGATTTTTTGAACTTTCTTGTGCATTTCCCGCAAACCCAAACATAACTGTGGCAATTAAGCCAAATACTAATTTTTTCATGATAATAAAATTTTAAAAATCTGAACCAGTTTTAAGGTTTTTCTCAGATTTTAGTTAATACTAATTGTTTTTTAACAAATAATTCTGCATTAATTTGTTATGTCAAAACTAGCACAACCTTAAAACTTGGCTTTACACTAAAAGTGTAAAAAAAGTTAAAATTTTATTTTAGTTGAAAATTATAATAAACCTAGTGCTCTACATTCTTTTAGAATGTCTTCGTCACTGCCTTTTTCTATACCTAATAAGTCTTTTATTTTACTTTTTCTTTTTTTGATGGTATCCTCAGAAACATTCATTTTTGTAGCAATAGTCTTTATTTGAAATCCTTCTGCTAGTAATACTATTATTTCTCTATCTAAAGTATCCAAAAATCCTTTTGTAAATAATGGCTCTTTTACTTTTTCTAGTACTATTGGCGTATAATAGGTTTCGCCAGCCAGTACTTTTTCAAATGCATCAAGTAAATGCGGTGGTTTGTAATCACTTTTAACTAACAATCCGTTGGGTTGGATTTTTTTTACTACATTATATAATCTAATAGCATCAAAATGCGCAGTTAACATAATGATTTTGGCGTTGGGCAGATGTTTTCGAATTAAAACACCTAAATCTTCACCATTGTAAATTTTTTGTTCGAGGAATTCCGGAATAGAATAATCTAAAAAAACAAGATCAAAAGCCGAAGAATTGGCTGGATTAATAATAATGTTATAAGCTTCTTCACAATTAAAAGCCGATATAGTTTCAATATTATGTTGTTCTTTATTTAGTGACAACATAGCTTTATAACCTTCAATCATTCCTGGATGATCGTCAATCATTAAAATTCTTACAATCATTGCTTTAAACGTTTAAAGTTTTATTTTGTGAAAGTAGTAATCTAAAATGGAATTGTCAAATTTATTTCAGTTCCTTGATGTAATTCAGATTTAATATTAAATTTGCCATTCAATTCTACTATTCTGGCCTTCATGTTTTTAATGCCAATTCCATTACTTTTTTTGTTGGTATCAAATCCAATTCCATCATCTGAAATAACAATATTTATTTCATTACTTTCTATTAATGACATTGTCAAACATACATTTTTGGCATTAGCATATTTTTCAATATTCTGCAATGCTTCTTGTAAAATCCGATATAAATTTATTTTGATACTATTATTAATTAAATCCCAATTAACTGCTTCGCTAACCTCAAGTGTAAAATGTATTTGAGAGTGATTTTCTATTTTAGTAAAAAGTTCTTTTACAATTCCAATAAAATTGGCGTTGTCTGAAAATAATTTAGAACTTAAGTCATGGGCAATAGTTCTAATTTCTTTTTCAACTTCTTGAATTTCATCAATTTGTTTCGAAAACACTTCGTTTTCTATCAAATTTTCTTTATGAAGTGCAGCATATAAATTCAATCTAACTGCTGATAATTTACCCATTACACCATCATGTAATTCTAACGAAATACGCTGTTTTTCTATATTTTTACCTTCTTCCATCTGTTGTTGTTGATCAATCATCAATTGATAGATAGCTTCATTAGCCTTTTGTTGTTCTTGTTTTAAAAGTAGTTCACGAGTTTTTGCTTTTTGAGATTTATTCATAAACCATAAAACAATCACTAACAAGCTCAATAATCCGAAAACTGAAATAATCCAAATTCGTTTATTAAGTAAATTGTTTTCTTTTGAAACTATCTCTTTTTGATTGGTTATTTCATCAGTTTCAAATTCTATTCTAGCAAATTTATCTCGAGTAGCACGCTCCACATCTTGAAGACTATCGTTCAATATAATATATCGGTCTGAATAAAAGTTTGACAAATTAGGATTAGCTTGTTCTAATAGTTTTAAAATCTTTAATTCATCTTCAAAAATGTTATTTTTATGGGCTAATTTTTGTGCATCTTTAAGATAAGTACTAGCTTTAACTTTATCCTGTTGAATTAAATAATATTCGCCCATATAGGTTTTAACTTCTACTCGAGTTGGAACAAACTTAATACTGTCAGCAATTTTCTCAACTTCTTTAAATAAAAGTAATGAAGATTTATCATTTAGTTTTAATTTTGAGTATGCTATGGTATTAACCACATGGGAATATGTTATTAAATCTGTCTTTTTAATTTTTATTAGATTGACATTTATTTTTAAATATTCAATAACTTTTTGGTATAATTTCTTTTTTTGATAAACTTTAGCTATGTAATTATAAGTTTGTGTTTTTAATTCGTTATATTGTTTTAATTTTTTTAATTCTTCCAGTTTGATTAGTGCTTTATTATAATAAATTAAGGATTTATCATAATTGTTCATCCCAAATAAAGCGTTTGCAATTGTTAAATAGGAACTATATGTAACTATATTATTTCCTTTAGAATTTTTTAAAGATTTTATGGCGGTTGTTTCTGCTGCAGAAAAATCTTTTTGGCACCAAAGTAAATCCGCTTTATATTGAAATATTTCACAAATGTGAGGATTCCCTTTTAATTGCAATGATAACTTTTCAGCTTTCGAAAAATAATAATAAGCACTATCATTGCTAAATAAATTAAAATAATAAAGTCCAATATTTGTTTTTGCATAAATATTGCCTATTGTGTCTTTGTTAGATTCTGCTTTATTTTCAATAATTTTATTTATTTCATAAAACTTCTTTTCGTAAGCATATTTATTTCCAAGTTTTAATAAATCATTCCTTGTATTTATTTCAAATTGTTTCCTTGATTCTTTTGTATTTTGCATTGAGTTTTTAGAATGATGAACTCCCTTTTGTTTATCACAACAAATGAAAATTATTGAAAAAAGGAAGATGTAAGTTATTTTATTCAAAAGAATTAGGTTTAAAAATTTCAAATTTACATAAATAAAAAATATAGCAACTAAATAGTTAGATTTGTTGCTATATTTTATTTAATTTATAATA
>JBIPNF010000007.1:0-32206 GCA_044373885.1 Flavobacterium sp.
AATTAATACTAAAAATTACTTATATATTAAATTTCCCGCTTTTTACGGGGTTGCAAATATACAAATTATTTTTTTCTATCCAAATCATAACACATTAATTTTCAAACCATTTTGTTAACCCTAATTTTTATTATACTATTTTAGTATTTTTACGTTACATTTATAAAAAACTTAGTAACAATTTGAAAAGGTCGCTACTTTTATTCTTATTTATTTTCATAAGCTATTCGAATTCAGCTCAAAATAGCTATTTGAAAATTTCTGGTGCATCAGAATTAGAAAATAAAACAATAGATTCTATTGGATACACTAAAAAACATTCCAATGTGAAAGGTGTTTTCGATGAAGTTCAATTGGTTTCCGTTAAATTAATGAAGCACGGTTTTATAGATACCGAAATTTTGAAGAATTCTAAAGTAAATGACAGCACTTTTTTGTTCCAAATTCAACTTGGAAATAAAACCAATTTTATGCATATATATATAGGTAGAAATTCTACAATAAAATCGCTTGCTAATTTTAAATCTAAAAGCGACACATTAATTATGAAAATTGGCGAAACCGAACTGTTTTTGAATCAAACTTTAGGCAAATTAGAAACGAATGGGTATTCCCTTTCCAAATTAAAACTGGTGAATTTTAGGAAAATTAAAAATTCCCTTTTCGCAGAATTAGTTTTAGAAACTGGAAACCACCGTCAATTGAATGACATTGTAATTAATGGCTACGATAAATTTCCCGAAGGACACAAAAAAGAAATGGTACGACTTCATAAAAACAAAACGTTCAATCAGGAAAACCTAAAGAAAATACATAGCGATTTTGAAAAATTTAGATTTGTAAATCAAACGAAATATCCTGAAATATTGTTCACAAAAGACACCACCAAGGTCTATGTATATTTAGAAAAATCAAATCCGAATAAATTTGATGGCTTTATTGGATTTTCAAATGATGAAAAAAGCAAATTGATATTTAATGGTTATCTGGATTTATTATTGGAGAATATTATGAATGCTGGCGAAGAATTTTCGCTCTATTGGAAAAGCGATGGCGGCAATCAGAAAACATTTAATTTAGGGGTTGAAGTGCCTTATATTTTCAAAAGTCCAATTGGAATTAAAGCAAGTTTAAATATTTTCAAACAAGACAGCATCTTTCAAAATACAAGAACCGCTATTGATTTCGGTTACTTTTTCAATTACAATAGTCGCCTTTATTTGGGGTATCAATCGGCAGAATCGAGTGATATTCAAAACATAAATAGCACTAGTATTAGTGATTATAAAAACTCGTTTGTAACCACAAATTATGATTTTATTGACTATCAAAATTCAAATTTTTTATTTCCTGAAAAATCTAAAATTAGCACCAAAATTGGATTTGGTTCACGAAATTCAAATTTAAATTCCTACCGGCAATTTTTCGCAACTATTGATTTGAATCACTCTTTATTTTTAAATGAAAAAAATTGTATCAATATCAAAAGTAGGAATTACTATTTGCAAAGCAACGAATATATTATCAATGAATTGTACCGCTTTGGCGGAATAAATTCCATTCGAGGATTTAATGAGAATAGTTTACAAGCCAATCTGTTTTCGTCTTTGTTGACCGAGTACCGTTATGTACTAGCGCCAAGCATTTATGTTCACTCAATAATGGATTACGGCTATTATAAAGATACCGTGAATTCAAAAAGCGGCACTTTATTAGGACTTGGTTTTGGTTTTGGATTACTTACTAAAAACGGGCTTTTTAATATTGTTTATGCAAATGGAAGCACGAAAGACCAAGCAATAAAACTCTCAAATTCGATTGTGCACATCAGCTTTAAATCCAATTTTTAAAAACTTAAAACACTTTATACATAAAAAAAAATTATAAATATTATTAGGAAATTTAATGTTAATTTAATACATTTATTAAATAATTATAAAATAAAAAAATATGAAAGCAAATTACAATCTAATTTTAGCACTATTAATGATGCTAATAACGCAAATTTCATTTGCACAAGAACAGCCTGTAAGCGGTGTTGTTTCTGACCAAAGCGGAGTGCCTATTCCAGGCGTTAATGTATTGGTAAAAGGAACTTCGAGTAGCACCCAGACTGATTTGGACGGAAAATTTAAAATTTCCGCAAGTAAAAGTCAAACTTTAGTATTCAGTTTTCTTGGAATGAAAACAAAAGAAGTTTTGGCTTCAACATCAAGTCTTAAAGTTACGTTAAGCGATGAGTCGTTAGAATTGCAAAGTGTAGTTGTAACTGCATTGGGAATCACTAGAGAGAAAAAATCTTTAGGATATGCAACTCAAGAAGTTAAAGCAGCGGATTTGAAATCAGGAACGGCAAATGGAAACTTTTTAAATGACCTATCAGGAAAAGTGGCGGGAGTTTCTGTTCGAAGAAATAACAACTTCGGAGGCTCTACAAACTTAGTTTCTAGAGGTATAAAAAGTTTAACAGGGAATAACCAAATGTTAATTGTAATTGACGGGGTTCCTATTAACAACTCAAACACAAATTCTACTGGCCAAAGAAACGGTAGAGGAACTTCATTTGATTACGGGAATGCTGCTGCAGATATTAATCCTGAGGATATAGAATCAGTTAACGTTCTTAAAGGAGCTGCCGCAAGTGCACTATATGGTTATCAAGCAGGTAACGGAGTTTTGATGATAACTACCAAAAAAGGGAAATCAACCAAAGGAATGGGAGTTACTTACTCAACTGAGGCAGTAACAGGAAGCATTGACAAAAGTACTTTTATCAAATACCAAGACAAATACGGAGCGGGTTACGGTCTTTATTATGGGCCAGGAGAAGATTCGTATTTCAATGAAGCGGATATAAATGGCGATGGTGTAGTTGACTTTTTAGTACCTTATACAGAGGATGCATCTTATGGAGCGCCATTTGACAACAGCATGGTTTATCAATGGGACGCATTTACTCCTTACTCTCCGAATTTCGGACAAAAAACGGCATGGAAAAATGCTGACAATGGCCCGATTACCTTTTTTGAAACACCAGTTTCGCTCAATAACACTATCTCTCTTGAGGGAAGCGACACAAAATCAAGTTATTTAGTTACTATATCTAACTTATTTCAATCTGGTTTGATGCCAAATAGCCAAATTAAAAAAAATAATATTAGCGCAAAATTCAATCACCAATTTAGTGATAAACTAACTGCAACTGTATTTGCAAATTACATACAACAAAATACAGTTGGTAGAAACTCTACAGGATACAACGACAATATTATGTCAAATTTCCGTCAGTGGTGGCAAACCAACGTTGATTTGAAATCACTTGAAGAAGTGTATAACAATTCTGGTGGGCAAAACGTTACTTGGAATATTAAATCACCAACTAATTCAACACCAGCTTATTGGGACAACCCTTATTTTCAGAGAAACAAAAACTATCAAAATGATGGAAGATCAAGATTTGTGGGTTATAGCAAATTTGATTACAAAATCAATAATTGGTTGTCGAGTACTTTTAGAGCTTCTACAGATACCTATTCTGAGATTCAAGAAGAAAGAAGAACAGTTGGTTCTATAGCTGCAGAATTTGGAATAAATCGTCTTGACGAAACATCTGGATACCAAAGATTTAATAGAAATTATTCTGAAAATAATTTTGATTTACTATTTAATTTCAAAAAGAATATCAATGATGATATCACTTTTAATGGATTAGTTGGAGGAACAATTAACAGAATAAATGTAAATACAATTCTTGCTTCAACTCAAGGAGGACTTGTAATTCCTGGAATCTATAGTTTGCAAAACTCAAATATTGCTGTGAGACCTATAGATGCTGAATCTAGACAAGGAATTAACAGTTATTATGGGCAAGTATCTTTTGGATACAAAAACTTAGTTTACTTAGACGGAACCGTAAGACGCGATGCTTATTCTACATTGCCTGAGTCTGACAATGCCGTTGTTTACCCATCTGTTTCTTCAAGTTTTATCTTTTCAAATTTACTTAAAAACTACACATGGTTGTCTTATGGTAAATTTAGAGCGAATTTTGCTCAAGTTGGAAATGGTGCTCCGGCTCAAGCCTTGACTGACACTTATACAAAATACGATCCGTATACAGCAAATTTATACGCTACTCCTACTGTAAAAAACAATCCAGACCTTAAACCAACAATTACATCTAATTATGAGTTAGGTTTAGAAATGTCATTTTTAGATAGAAAAATAGGATTGGATTTAGGTATTTATCGTTCCCTAAGTACGGATCAAATTTTTCAAGTACCTTTTTCAACTGCAACAGGATACAGTGCAAAATTTATTAATGCAGGTTCTATTGAAAACAAAGGGATTGAATTGCAATTAAATGGTTCTATAATCAGCACAAATGATTTAAAATGGGATATTTATGTAAATTGGGCTACTAATAAAAATGAAGTGGTTTCATTAAAAGAAGGAATTGAAAATTTACAATTAGGAAGTTTCCAAGGTGGCGTTACAATAAATGCTGCAGTTGGTCAACCTTATGGACTTATTAGAGGTACCGATTTCACCTATTTAAATGGACAAAGAATTGTAGGTGCTAATGGTCGCTATGCGGTTAATTCAAATACAAACAATGTTATCGGAGATATTAATCCAGATTGGACTGGTGGTGTTAGAAATAAAGTTACCTACAAAAACCTAGCATTAAGTTTCTTAATAGACATGCAAAAAGGAGGAGATATCTTTTCATTGGATAGATCTTACGGACTTGCAACAGGTCTTTACGATGAAACTGCAGGTCTTAACGACTTAGGAAATCCTATAAGAAATAGTATTGCAGATGGTGGTGGTGTAATCTTACCTGGGGTTCAAGCAGATGGAAGCCAAAATACGGTTAGAACACCAAGCCCAGAATTTTACGGAAACGTTGATGGATACAGAAGAAAACCAAACAAAGCTTTTGTATATGATGCTTCGTATGTGAAACTTAGAGAAGTTGCTATAACGTATAATTTTCCATCAGAAATTGCGAAAAAATTATTAGTACAAGATATGAAATTTAGTATCGTTGGAACTAATTTATGGATAATTGACAAAAATCTTCCAGATGCTGATCCTGAAAGTGGACTAGGATCAGGGAATTTATCTTCTGGATATTCAGTTGGATCTCTTCCAACAACAAGAAATATCGGATGTAACCTAACAATAAAATTTTAATTATGAAAAAGATAGTATTAACACTAAGCGCAGTTCTCCTTTTGTTATCTTGTTCAGATGACATTACAGGTCTGAACACAGACACAAAAAACCCTAGCGAAGTACCAGCTGAATATTTATTTAGCTATGCTCAAAAAGAGCTGGTAGATCAAATGACGAGTACCAATGTAAACAATAATGTTTTTAGACTTTTTGTTCAACAATGGACAGAAACCACCTATACGGATGAAAGTAATTATGATATTGCAACTAGAACAATTCCGGACAATCACTTCAGAGCACTTTACAGAGATGTTTTGAAAAATTTAGCAGAATCAAAAAAAGTTTTGTTAACTGAAGTTTATGTTGGTACGACGCAAGAAGTTGCAGATCAAAATGCAGTTCGTGTTAATAAAATAGCACTAATTGATATATATTCAGCCTATAGCTATTCGATATTAGTTGATACTTTTGGAGATGTACCTTATACAGAAGCATTGGATATTGAAAATCATCCAAATCCAAAATATGATGATGCTAAAACAATCTACAAAGATTTAATTTCAAAACTAACGGCTTCCGTAGCTTCAATGAACTTATCATTAGGCAGCTTTGGGAATGCTGATTTGATTAACGGTGGTGACATGACACAATGGAAAAAATTTGCTAATTCCTTGCGTTTGAAAATGGCATTAAACTTAGATGATGTAGACCATGCTTACGCTACTGCTCAAGCTCTTGCGGCAGTGACATCAGGGGTTATTACAAGTAGTTCAGAAAACACAACTTTAAAATATCTTTCTGTTCAGCCAAACACCAATCCAATATATGTGGATGTAGTGGCTAGTGGACGTGATGATTTTGTTCCTACAAGTACAATTATTAATAAAATGAACACTTTGGGTGACCCAAGAAGATCATCTTATTTCACTTTATTTGGAGGTACTTATGTAGGAGGTAATCCTGGAGACAGTAATGCATTTAATAATTTTTCACATATTGGAACAGAACTGTTAGAGCCAACATTCGAATCTTTATTAATGGATTACTCAGAAGTTGAATTCTTATTGGCAGAAGCAGTAGAAAGAGGAATTGCAGTAGGAGGAACAGCATCAACGCATTATACAAATGCCATTACAGCTTCTTTAAATTACTGGAATGTTTCCTCTACAAGCATTGCTGACTATTTAGCACAACCAACAGTAGCTTATGCAACTGCAACTGGGACATGGAAACAAAAAATAGGAGAACAAGCCTATTTAAGTTTATATAATAGAGGCTTTGAAGCTTGGACGTCTTACAGAAGACTTGATTTTCCAGTTTTAATAGCTCCTGCTGATGCAGTAATTTCAGTAGTTCCAAAAAGATATACATATCCAGCTGCAGAACAAACTCTTAACGCTACAAATAATGCAGCGGCTGCAATAGCTATTGGTGGAGATGCAATGACAACAAAGATATTTTGGGATATTAACTAAAGAAACCATTTTATAATTTTTAAAACCCATCACTCAAAAAGTGGTGGGTTTTTTATATATTTGCACCATGGAAAAAGAACACCTTATATTTGGAATACGTGCGATAATTGAAGCAATTCAGTCTGGGAAAGAAATTGACAAAGTCTTTGTACAAAAAGAAATTTCTGGAGAATTGATGAAGGATTTGATGAAAGTGATGAAACGAAATAACATCAATTTTTCTTATGTGCCTGTTGAAAAATTAAACCGATTAACTCCAAATAATCATCAGGGAGTTGTTGCAAGTATTTCGCCAATTTCTTTTTATGATTTAGAAACATTAATAGAAACGGTTATTGAAAACGGCAAAACGCCTTTATTTTTAATTTTAGATCAAATTTCAGATGCAAGAAATTTTGGTGCTATTATTAGAACTGCAGAATGCACTGGTGTAAATGCTATAATTGTTCAAAAAGCGGGTTCTGCCCCTGTGAATGGAGACACTGTAAAAACATCGGCTGGCGCAGTATTTAACATCCCTATTTGTAAAGTAGAACACATAAAAGATGCGATTTTTTTATTGCAAGCAAGCGGAATAAAAACGGTCGCTGCTACTGAAAAAACAGATCAAAATATATATGATATTTCATTGAATGAACCCGTTGCAATTATTATGGGATCGGAAGACCGAGGTGTAAATCCTTCGGTATTGAAAATTGTAGATGAAAAAGCAAAGCTTCCAATGTTTGGAACTATTGGCTCATTGAATGTATCGGTTGCGTGTGGGGCTTTTTTATATGAAGCTGTACGCCAACGAAAATAAGCTTCCTAATCCCTCAAGGAAGAATTACAGAACGGGTTAAACTATTGTTTTAACCCGTTTTTATTTTCTATATATTCATAATTTATATTAGGATTTGAAATGTAGAAAAGTGGATTTTCAACTTCTGATACTTCTTCAGTTTCAATTTTTGGAGGGTTTACAAAATTACCATATTCATTAAAACGCTGCATAAATTTATCTTCGTCAGAATTATAATTTGGACGCTCCCAATCGTATTTAATGAGTTTTTTATACTCGGGAGTTTTGAAACTTATAGCGAAAATAAATCCAGTTATCAAACCAGCCAAATGACCTTCCCAAGAAATTCCTTCTTGTATGTTTGGAAAAATGTACCAAACCATACTTCCATAAATTAAAACTACAAGAAGTGAAAGTGCAACTAATCGGTAATATTTAGTCATTATTCCTTTGAAGAAAATGAAACTTACTAAAACATAAATCAATCCGCTTGCACCAATATGATAGGATTCACGACCAATAATCCATGTTAATAATCCTGAAATAAGAATTCCATATCCTAAAATCTTAAAAATATAATCTCTATAGAAATAGCGTAAAGCGGCGATTAATAGTAATAACGGAATGGAATTATTATACAGGTGCTCTACGCTTCCGTGAAGAAATGGGCTACATACAATTCCTAATAAACCCGAAACTGTTCGCGGATAAATTCCGAATTGATCGAAATTGAAATGAAAACGTACGTCAATCCAAAAGACAAACCAAAGTAACAAAACCGACAAAAAGGGAATGAGAATTACGGAAGGTGAAAATTTGAAATGATTGTCGTTCATTGAGAAATGGATATTCGGATTATTACAATTACAAAAATAGTAATCAAAAATAAAACCAAATAAAATTTGTGCTATTATGTCATACAAAACGTCATTGAAATTGAAATCGTACAATTAATTGTTTGCCTAGCCGAGACCATAGTGGAAAGCCCACAGCCAAAAACGAGCCATTTTTCTTGGCCAAAAAGAGCGACCAAAGGAAGCTCCTTTTTGGGTTATAAAAATGCTTGTTTTGGCGAGGACTTGTAATGGAGTGCTGGAAAATGCTTCTAAAATAAATAAAAAATAGTCTCAAAAAAAATAGTAATTTTACAAAATGGAAGCACCGTTAGCAGAGCGAATTCGCCCGCAGAAATTGGAAGACTATTTGAGTCAGTTGCACTTGGTGGGGCAAAACGGCTCGTTGACACAGCAAATTGCGAAGGGAATTATTCCGTCATTGATTTTCTGGGGACCGCCAGGAACGGGAAAAACGACGTTGGCACAAATCATCGCACAGGAATCGAAACGCCCGTTTTATATTTTGAGCGCCATCAATTCTGGTGTGAAAGACATTCGCGATGTGATTGAAAAAGCGAAACAAAGTGGCGGATTATTTACTACGAAAAACCCAATTTTGTTTATAGATGAGATTCACAGATTTAGCAAATCGCAGCAAGATTCCTTGTTGGCGGCGGTTGAAAAAGGTTGGATAACATTAATTGGTGCTACTACTGAAAATCCAAGTTTTGAAGTGATTCCTGCTTTATTATCGCGTTGTCAGGTGTATACATTGAATGCGTTTTCAAAATTGGATTTGGAAGATTTATTGCAAAGAGCGATGCGGGAAGACGTGTATTTGAAAACTAAAAATATTGTGTTGGAGGAATCTGAAGCGATTTTACGGCTTTCGGGTGGCGATGGACGCAAGCTATTAAATATTTTTGAATTGGTCGTAAACGCTTCTAATGAAGACGAGATTTTGATTACAAATGAAAAAGTATTGCAATTAGTGCAACAAAATACGGTTTTGTATGATAAAACTGGGGAGCAGCATTATGATATTGTTTCGGCATTTATAAAATCGATACGCGGAAGTGATCCAAATGGGGCGGTTTATTGGCTGGCGAGAATGATTGAAGGCGGTGAAGACGTGAAATTTATTGCCCGCAGAATGTTAATTTTATCGAGTGAGGATATTGGAAATGCAAATCCAACTGCTTTCATTATGGCGAACACAACTTTTCAGGCCGTTTCCACAATTGGCTATCCTGAAAGCAGGATTTTGTTG
Source organism: Flavobacterium sp. (assembly GCA_044373885.1). Taxonomy (GTDB): domain Bacteria; phylum Bacteroidota; class Bacteroidia; order Flavobacteriales; family Flavobacteriaceae; genus Flavobacterium. The sequence goes on from JBIPNF010000007.1 coordinate 9,544, forward strand.
AGTCAATGTGCAATTTATTTGGCGACTTCACCAAAAAGCAATGCGAGTTATATGGCGATAAATCAGGCGCAGCAATTGGTAAAACAAACTGGGGATTTGCCTGTTCCAATACATTTGAGAAATGCACCTACTAAATTAATGAAAGAATTGGGTTATGGAGAGGAGTATAAATATTCGCACGATTTTGATAATAATTTTACAGAACAGGAGTTTTTACCTGATGAAATAGCGGAAACTTTGCTTTATAATCCGGGGAATAACTCAAGGGAAAATGGAACTCGGGAGTTTTTAAAAAACCGTTGGAAGGATAAATATGGGTATTAAAATTATGAGTTATGAGTTAGTTGATGCCGATTTAAAACTTCACTTCTACTTTTTCCGATACTAATTTTGAATTATTAAAATATTCAAAAAACCACTGATTGTCTTTTGAAATCAAAACCCCTTGAATGCTATTTTTATTAGCGATAAAGCAAATTGGGATTGATGTTTTATATATTTTCATAATCACTTTTGGAGTAGCATCGATAAGTTGAAATCCGTTTTCTATGGGTTGCGCAAATAAAACCAAATCATTGGCTATTTTATTGTCATCGTTTAAATCACTGTTTTTTACATCGCTATTGACATTGCTATTAAGATTGACATTGCTATTCCCATTATACTTGTAACCCAATGTTTCAAAGGAATTAAAGGCTTCTCGCAACGCTTGATTATAAGAAATTTGATACTCTTTTTCTCTACTTTTTCCTTCTACAGATGTAAATAAAACTGTATTTTTACAATCTTTTAATACTACGGATATTTTAGTCATAAACATATTTCCGTTGTTTAGCACTTCTACAAAAACCTTGTTACAATTATTTTCAGCCACTTCAGCAGGTAAAATATCAGTGTCAAAAAAAGTAACGAAGCCATATTTCTGCATTAACAATTTAGTAAGTGTATTCAACCTATATTGGTCTTTTTCCTTTAAAAAAGAAAATTTTGAAGGAACGATTGCATATTTATAATCGTTGATGGTTTGAGAAAAACCGAAGCTTGAAGCCAAAACTAAGAGTAAAACGATGTGTTTTTTCATGATTTAAAGGTAATTTTTTAATTCTAATAAATGAGAAATTTGTTTTATGTTTTCATGCGTAACATTTGAATCGATATTGAATAAAATAGCATCCATCCCAAAATTCAAAGCGCCATTAACATCTGCTTCGATGCAATCACCAATCATAATGCTATGTTCTTTTTTTGTATTTGCAACAGCTACCGCAAATTTAAAAATTTTAGGATTTGGCTTTTTAACACCCGCCATTTCTGAATTAGTTATGGTTTTAAAATAATGCCCAATGTTGGAATTTAGCAATTTATTCCCCTGTATTTCTTGAAATCCATTGGTAATTATATGCAAATTATATTTCGGTTTTAAATAATCTAAAATTGCAATTGCACCGTCAAAAAGATGATTGAATTTTGGCAAGTATTCGATGTATTCTTCTGATAAAAAAATTATTTTTTCGTCATCAATTTCATAATTTAACAGTACAAATGTATCTTTCAACCTTCCTAATCGCAACTCATATTGGGTAATTTTATCCACTCGATACAATTCCCAATACTTGATATTTATTGGGACATAATGAGTTAAGAACAACTGTAAGTTAACATCAATAGCGTGTTTCTTGAAAATAGTTTCAATTGCCAACGCAGAATTTTTTTCAAAATCCCATAGTGTATGATCTAAATCGAAGAAAACATCAGAAATTTTCATAGTTGTGTTTTATTATTTTAAAAGAAAATCTAATTTTTTAAGCAGTGCTTCTCTAGTTGAATTAACAGCAATTATTTTTCCATCTTTGTCCAAAAGAATGTTCAAAGGAATCCCCTTAATCTCAAATTGGTTGGTAACTTTTCCATGCCAGCCTCCTATTTCAATTAGATTTATCCAAGTCAAACCATCTTTTTCTATAGCTTTTGTCCAATTATCGCCAAAAGTATCAATGGAGATGCTGACTATTTCAAAATCTTTGTTTTTGTATTTACTATAGATTTCTATAAATTCTGCATTTTTTTTTCTACTGGGCTTATACCAAGATGCCCAGAAATTAATCAAAACAAACTTTCCTTTAAAGTCTGCTATAGAAACTGATTCTTCTTTTTGATTAGGCAAACTAAAGTTTTCCAACATTTTGCCAATTTTCAATTTTTTAGAAAGAACTGTTTTGTTATTTATTTTTAAAGTGTCTTTTATATTTTCAATGTTTACTTTCTTTTTTATTGGAGCCACAAGTATTAAATCACTAATTTGATCCGCAGACAAAAACTGGTTCTTTTTTGGTTTTTTTAATACCAAAGCCAAAATGGGATACTCTGGATTTTCAATTACCGTTTCGAAATACTTTTTGTAAATTTTATTATTTTTCTCCTCTTTAGAAAGCTCGCTTATTTCAATTTTTTTTTGATATTCATCAATTGAAGTCATCAAATCGTTGGTTTTTGAGCCGGAAACTTTCTTGATTTCTATGTCATTAATGTCTTCCGTTCCATTTTTGAAAACGGTTGTAGCAATTGTCAAATCAACAATATTATTTTCTAAATAGAAAAAATCTAAGGTGGAAGTAGGTTTTAAAGCCAACGAAACTTTAGCAGATTCTCCTAATTTACCAGTGAATTTGAATTTTTTATCAACCACCAAACAACTATCATTTATATTTTCAAGCGCACTTGAACGGAGATAAATCATTCCTTTATAATCCCCTTCAACATTCCCATTAATTGTGAATGTTTTTTTTGCTTCTTGAGAAAATAAGGCAATTCTAAAGAATATAAATAGTGATACAATTGCGTTTTTTGTCATAATAATTATAAAATTCCTTCATCTACAAAACTAAAATAACCGTGTTCACCAACAATAACATGGTCTAAAATTGAAATGTCTAAACTTTCGGCTGCCAATTTTATTTTTTTTGTTATTTTAATATCCGCCTCACTCGCTTTCAATGATCCCGATGGATGGTTATGACTTAGTACAATTCCAGTTGCGCCAATTTCCAATGCATTTTTAAATATCAGCCGAACATCTACCAAAGTTGCTGTAATTCCACCTTTGCTTAATTGCGATTTTGAAAGAACACGATTGGAATTATTGATGTAAATTATCCAAAATTCTTCATGTGGCAATTCTCCAATTATGGGTTGCATGATATCGAAAATCATTTTGCTTGAAGTGATTTGCTTTAATTCTGCTGCTTCTTCTCCCCTTCTTCGTCTCCCCAAATCCATCGCTGCAAGAATAGAAATCGCCTTTGCTTCTCCAATTCCTTTGAAACTTGTCAGTTGTGCAAGCGATAATTTCCCTAAAGCATTCAGATTATTATCTACACTTGACAAAATCCTTTTGCTTAGTTCAACTGCACTTTCATTCTGACTTCCCGATCCTATTAAAATGGCAATTAGTTCGGCATCGCTTAAAGCAGCTTTTCCTTTTAACATCAATTTTTCTCGCGGGCGGTCGTCTTCTGACCAATTTGTAATTGGGAACGAATTATTTTCCATATTTATAAAATTAAATGGCGTTTAAATACTAGCTGAGAATAATTCTGCTTTTCTTATGCTATCAATCCTTTAACTTCATCAAAATTCAATCCTCCGTAATTTCCAGAACTCATCAATAATAAAGCTGAATTTTCAAAATTCAAATTGAATAAATAGTCTTTGAAATCTTTTGGATTGGTGTAAATAATCAAATCTTCACGATTGAACGCTTGTGCAATTTGTTGGTATGTTACTTCCTCTAATTGCTTTATTTTTACTGCATCTGGCGAATAAAAAACAACAGCGACATCAGCAAATTCTAATGCGCCTTGGTATTCTTTTAGAAATTCAGCGTTCAAACTACTATAGGTATGCAATTCCAAACACGCTACTAATGTGCGGTTTGGATATTGCTCTTTTACAGCTTTTGTCGTTGCGGCAACTTTACTCGGTGAATGTGCAAAATCTTTATAGGCCACTTTTGTTTTGCTTTCGGCGATTTTTTCTAATCGTTTTGAAGCCCCTTTAAAGCTTGCGATTGCTTCATAAAAATCATCCTCATCAACACCCATATTTTGGCAAATCCATTTTGCACCCGCCAAATTATTTAAATTATGAGCTCCAAAAACTTCAATTGGCATGGCGCCTTCTGGGGTTTCTAATAAAGTCACTCCATCTTTTACAGAATATTTAGGCGTTGAATACGGCAATTTACGAATTGGATTTGTCGCTGCTTCGGCCACTCGTTTTACTTCTGAATCGTCTTCATTGTAAACCAAAATCCCACCATTGGTAATCATTTTAATGAAAATTTCAAATTGCTCAACATAATTTTCATATGTTGGAAAAACATTAATATGATCCCAAGCAATTCCTGAAATCAAAGCAATATTAGGTTGGTATAAATGAAATTTTGGTCGTCGGTCCATTGGCGAAGACAAATATTCATCTCCTTCAAGAACTATGAAATCATTCTCTTCCGTTAAATGAACCATCGTATCAAAACCTTCTAATTGTGCGCCAACCATATAATCAACTTCAATATTATGAAAATGCATAACATGCAAAATCATCGAAGTAATAGTCGTTTTTCCGTGGGAACCACCAATAACAACTCGCGTTTTATTTTTCGATTGTTCGTATAAAAATTCAGGATACGAATAAATTTTAAGTCCTAATTCTTGTGCTTTTAACAATTCTGGATTGTCTTCCTTGGCGTGCATTCCAAGAATTACAGAATCAATATCTGAAGTTATTTTTTCAGGAAACCAACCCAATTCTTCGGGCATAATTCCTTTTTTTTCTAACCTTGATTTTGAAGGTTCAAAAATAGCATCATCACTACCTGTAACTTTGTAACCTTTGTTATGTAGCGCCAATGCTAAATTGTGCATTGCACTTCCACCTATTGCAATAAAATGAGTACGCATTTTTTATCCTTTTATTTATGAATATTATCTGTATAATTATATTTTTAGTTTTTCGAAATCCTCTAAAACTAATTTCGCTTTTTCTGGCTGTCTCATTTTATTTTTATACAAATTAGCTAGAATCTGATACAAATTTTTCGACTTTCCAACTTCTACCGCTTTTTTATAGCACTTTTCTGCCTCCAAATATCTTTCGAAATATTCTGCAATATGTCCTTTGGCAAGATACCCGTCAATTGTTGATAATCGAGATAGTTCATTAGCATAGCGCATTGCTTTTCTTTCGCTTCCACCAACAATTCCTGGCAATTGCAAATACAATTCGATTAACGCCCAACGTGCTTCAAGGTGTTTTGGATTTAGAATAATTGCTTTTTCAAAGGAAACCTTAACATTTGAAATCATTCCAAGCGCGGCAAATTTATTGCTTTCTTTGGCTTTCATTCCTAAAACACCTCCGTATTTATAATAATAATTAGCTTCTGAAGGCTTGATTTGTTTCAGCTTTTGATAATAATAAATTGCCTTATCCCACGATTTATTATGGCCTTCAATATCTCCTAAATATTCCAATGTTTTGAGATTATTGGGATTCTCTTTTAAGTAACTTTCAAATAAAATACGAGATTGATCAAAATTATTGGCGTTGAATAATTTCTCCGCTTTCTCAAAATCAGATTGAGACATTGCAAACATTGGGATTACTATAAATATTAGAAATAAAAAACGTTTCATTAAATTATAATTTCTTCAGATAATTTCAAGCTTGTCAAAAATAAGAAAATAAGATTAGAAATACTTTGATTTTTAAAAGGATTTAGATAAATAAATAACTGCTAAATAATAATTCTATAACAGAAATCAACAATTATTTCTGAAATTTTATTTAATTTAGCACTATGAAAAACATTATAGTTACTGGTACTTCAAGAGGAATTGGCTTTGAATTGGCTTTACAATTTGCAAATGCAGGGCATCAAGTTTTGGCACTTTCTCGAAAAACACCTCAGATATTAATTGAAAATCCCAATATTACGTGTCTTTCCGTAGATTTATCGAAAGAGGAAGATTTGACACAAGTGGAACATTTTTTAACTACTTCATGGAAAAAAATAGACGCCATTGTTCATAATGCAGGGGCCTTATTATTGAAGCCATTTTCAGAAACTACACCTGATGAATTTGAAAACATCTATAAAGTAAATGTTTTTGGGGTTGCCAATTTAACTCGAATTTGTTTGCCATTTCTACAAAAAGGGAGCCATGTGGTAACGATAAGTAGCATGGGTGGAATTCAAGGAAGTATGAAGTTTTCTGGGTTATCAGCTTACAGTTCCAGTAAAGGAGCCATAATTACGCTATCAGAATTACTAGCGGAAGAATATAAAGAACAAGGAATTGCATTCAATGTTTTGGCATTGGGTTCCGTTCAAACAGAAATGTTGGAAGAAGCCTTTCCAGGCTATAAAGCACCATTAAAGGCAAGTGAAATGGCAGCTTATATTTTTGATTTCACCTTAACTGGAAATAAATATTACAATGGAAAAGTGTTGCAAGTTTCATCCACGAATCCGTAAAAAATAATTATATTGAACGAAACCTTATCAAAATACATTCCTGAACACGCTGTAAAACCAGTATTTGAAATTATTGTTACCAATCAAGTTCATCTTAAGATTGTCAATGAACGGATTACGCGTCACGGCGATTATAGAAAAGGACTGAGCGGAAAACACGAAATCACCGTAAATGCAAGTTTGAATAAATACAAATTCCTAATTACATTAATACATGAGATTTCACATTTAGTGGCTTTTGAAAAATTCGGGAGAAATATAAAACCCCACGGAAACGAATGGAAATATAGTTTCCAAATTATGATGGTTCCCTTTATTAGACCTGAAATATTTCCTTCAAATTTACTCCCTTTATTAGCAAGACATTTTAAGAATCCTACAGCCAGTAGCGACACAGATGCAACATTAGCATTGGCATTGAAACAATATGATGCTCAAAACGATAAAAACTATATCTTTGAAATTCCTTACGGTTGTGTTTTTAGAATTCCAAATGGAAAGATTTTTAAAAAAATAGCACTAAGAGTAAAAAGATACGAATGCATAGAAGTAAATTCAGGTCGAATTTATTTATTTAATCCAAATGCCGAAGTAGAGGTATTAACCAATTAGAAAATGAATACAAATTATTACGCAATTTTAATGGCGGGTGGCGTTGGCTCAAGATTTTGGCCGGTAAGTACAACCGAATTTCCAAAACAATTTCATGACATGTTGGGTTCTGGAGATACCTTAATCCAAAAAACATTTTCCCGATTATCAAAATTAATTCCTGTTGAGAATATTTATATTCTAACCAACGAAAGATACAACAACTTAGTTTTAGAGCAATTACCAATGGTAAAACAAGCACAAGTTTTGCTTGAACCAGCAATGAGGAACACGGCGCCTTGCATTTTATATGCTTCCCTAAAAATAAAAAAACAAAATCCAGATGCGGTTATGGTGGTTGCACCAAGCGACCATTGGATTGAAGATGAAGTTACCTTTACGGATAATTTAAAACAATGTTTTGATTTTTGTTCAAATGAAGGTGCATTGATGACTTTGGGAATAAAACCGACGTTTCCAAATACAGGTTTTGGTTATATCGAATATGATAAAACAGATGAAAACCCTATAAAATCAGTTAGCCAATTCAGAGAAAAACCTGATTACGAAACTGCAAAATCATTTCTTGCAAGTGGTAATTTTTTATGGAATGGCGGAATATTTATATGGTCTGTAAAATCTATTTTGGAGGCTTTTGAAAAATTCCAACCACAAATGAATGCGTTATTTTTGAAAGGTTTTGAATGTTACAATACCAATTCAGAAACTGCCTTCATAAATGAAAATTATGCCGATGCCGAAAATGTTTCTATTGATTATGCCATATTAGAAAAGGCGAAAAACGTATATGTTTTACCCGCTACTTTCGATTGGAATGACCTTGGAACTTGGGGTTCACTACACGAAAAATTAGATAAAGACGAAAATAATAATGCCGTTGTGAATGCCACTGTTTTATTGAAAAACTCTTCAAGTAACATTATCAGCACCTCAAAAGATAAATTGGTAATTATTGATGGTTTGGAAGATTTTATAGTAGTTGATAAAGACAATTTTTTGCTCATTTATCCAAAATCTAAAGAGCAAGAAATTAAAGGAATTGTTGCAAGTTTAAAAGTATAAAATTTAAAAAAGGCGGAAATTAGATTTAATTTTCGCCATTTTTTATCCTACTAAATAAGCCTCTCGAACTTTTTTGAATAGATTAGAAGAATATACAAAGTCAACAATCGCCTGATTATCAGTTCTAAAGATTTCTTCTTTGGATCCTTCCCACTCTTTTAGACCGTTTTTCAAGAAGATAATTTTCTCGCCAATTTCCATAACAGAGTTCATATCGTGGGTATTTATTACAGTTGTAATATTGTATTCTTCCGTAATCTCTTTTATTAAATTATCAATTAAAATGGCAGTATTTGGATCTAATCCAGAATTGGGTTCGTCACAAAATAAATATTTAGGGTTGTTTACAATCGCTCTTGCGATGGCAACCCTTTTTTGCATTCCCCCTGAAATTTCAGCAGGGAATTTAGTGTGAGCATCAACTAAATTTACTCTTTTCAAAACAAAATCTACTCGGTCTTGAATTTCAGATTTTGAATTATTGGTAAACATTTTCAATGGGAAACCAACATTTTCAGCTACAGTCATGGAATCAAAAAGTGCACTTCCTTGAAATACCATTCCAATTTCAGTTCTTAATTCTCTTTTTTCATCTGCTGATAATTGCGAATAAATTCTACCATCAAAGCAAATTGTACCCACTTCAGGAGTGTGAATTCCGAGCAAACTTTTTAATAATACTGTTTTTCCAGAACCACTTTGCCCGATAATTAAATTGGTTTTACCCGTTTCAAAAATAGCAGAAACGCCTTTCAAAACTTTAGTATCACCAAAAGATTTCTCTATGTTTTTTATTTCTATCATTAGGTCAAAAGAAGTTGCGTTAATATATAATTCACAGCAATAATAGTAACCGAAGCCCAAACAAATGAAACGGTACTTGCTTTACCAACTTCGAGTGCGCCACCTTTCATATAATAACCGTGAAAAGAGGGAATTGTAGCTAGAATTAAACCAAATAAAAATGTTTTTATGAATGCATATATAAAATGAAAAGGAATAAAATTTTGTTGCAAACCAGAAACAAAATCAGTTTCATTTCCAAAACCTCCATAGACAGCTGCTATATAACCTCCGAAAATACCTATGAACATTGAAATGCCAATTAAGAATGGATACAACAGCAAAGCCATAATTTTAGGAAAAACAAGGTAATTTAAGGAGTTTACACCCATTACTTCCAAAGCATCAATTTGCTCAGTAACCCTCATTGTTCCAATGCTTGACGTAATGAAAGAACCCATTTTTCCTGCCATAACAACCGAAATAAAAGTGGGTGCAAATTCTAAAATTACAGATTGTCTGGTAGCAAAACCAATTAGGTATTTAGGAATTAATGGGTTGGTCAAATTTAATGCGGTCTGAATAGCAACTACACCGCCAACAAAAAACGAAATGAACGCTACAATTCCGAGTGAACCAATAATTAAATCATCGATTTCCTTGAAAATAAGAATTTTCATCACTGGCCATTTTGTAGGTTTTTTGAAAATCTCTCTCCACATTATAAAGTACTTTCCGATTTGCGATATATAGCGAATGAGCATCATTTTATAGTGTTCAGTTTATAGTTTATAGTATTCAGTCGAGAATACCAGTACGCAAAAATACTGTATTTTGTTGGAATTTTAGATTTTGTTTTTAATAACGATTGGACGAAATATTATAACAACTTATCTTTCATTTTTTGCAAACGATAATTTCTAATAAATCGCGCTTGTTCTTCAGAAACTAAAAGGGGTTTTTTATTTAGTTTAGCTATCCAAAAACCTTGAATATAATCAAAAAATAAAAACGGTTTTCTTTTCATAAATGCCAATTTTGCAGAAGCAATAGTAGTAATAAAAAAACCATAACCTAAAGAATAAAAAGCTTCACCTTGCTTGAATCTGGCTGTTTTATTGTAGTTGGCGCCAGTTGGTTTCAAGTGTTTAACTATTAAGCTTTCATCTGTAACCACTTTCCAACCATAAAACTTACATAATAATTCATCCACAGTATCCCAACCCATTGCCGGTTTTAAATTTCCAATTTGCAAAAAACATTCTTTCCGATAGGCTTTAAAAGCACCTCGAATATGGTCTTTATCGGTTAAATTCTCTAAAATCCATTGTCCTTTTTTTTCGATATAGGCAAAACCGCCAACCATTCCGATTTCGTCATCTTTCTTGAAATGATTAATAATAGTTTCAAAATAATTGTTGGGCAAAATTAAATCGGCATCTAATTTTACAATAATATCATAATCCCCATCGATAGATTCAAATCCCTTATGAAAAGCCTGAATAACTTTGCTTCCAGGCAAATGAATCGCTTCGGAAGTTTTGTTTACCAACGAAATATAGTCGTTCGTTTTAATAAATTCAGAAACAATCGAGGCCGTAGCATCCGTAGAATTGTCATTGACAACCACCACTTTTGAGGGTAATATAGTTTGAGAAGCAATAGAATTTAATGTCAATGCCATAAAATCAGCTTCGTTGTGTGCAGGAATAATAATGTAATATTTCATTTTTTTTCAAAGTCTACTGCAAATATCATTATTTTTGTACTGATTAAAAAAAATACTTTCGTTTGAAAAATAAAATAAGCGTTGTTGTTGTAACTTTTAATGGAGAAATTTGGATTAAAAAGAACATCGATTCTTTATTAAATTCCAATTATCCAATTGACATTATCGTTGTTGACAACGCATCAACCGACCAATCTGTTTTATTTTTAAAAGAATACAAAAACATCCAACTTGTTCAAAATACAATCAATTTAGGTTTTGGAAAAGCCAATAATATTGGGATTGACATTGCCCTAAAAAATGGTGCTGATGCCGTTTTTTTATTAAATCAGGACACTTGGGTTTTTGAAAATACAATTTCAAATTTAGCCGTAAAATTATTTCAAAACCCAAATTTAGGAATTGTAAGTCCGATGCATTTTTCGGCAGACGAAACTATTTTAGATAGCAGTTTTAGCACTTATTACAATAAAACCGAAACAGAAATTGACTCTAATTCCATCCGAATCGTTCCCTTTGTAAATGCCGCAGCTTGGTTAGTTTCAAAAGAATGTTTTCAAAAAACAGGCTATTTTGAACCTATTTTCAATCATTATGGAGAAGATCGTAATTTTTGCGATAGAATTCGTTTTCATGAGTTTAAGATTGGAATTGTGAAAGACGCTTCGATTTGTCACGATAGAATTGTTAAATTAAATAGTAATAAAATCATATTGCAATCACAATATTTAGTTTTAATTCAGCTTATAAACTGCAACAATTCTTTATTTACATCTTTCTACCTTGGATTAAAATCAGTTTTTGGATTGCCAAAATTTCATTTTAAATCTCAGGGTTTGCTTAAAACTATTTATCTCTTTTATAAACTGAAACTCTATTATTTTAGTTTACTTTTGGATATTAAAACAATGAAACAAATTCGATTAAACTCAATAGCAGGAATAAATGGAATTTATATCCGGTAATTATGCAAAATAAAGCAACCCAAAAACAAGCTTTTTTCTTTACCATAATTAATTATGCGGGTATTTTAATTGGCATCGTTTCTACACTTTTTATCTATCCAAAAAACAAAGAAATGCTTGGCGTTTTTAGATATGTAGAATCTTTAGCTCAAATTTTGTTTCCTATTATGCTTTTAGGAGCTTCTCAAACTTTAATAAAATTTGGACCAAAATTAAACAACAAACAAGTAAAACAATTGTTTAATTACAGTGTTTTATCCGTAATTGCGATGAGTTTACTTATACTAACTTTAATCGGATTGTTTTCATTTTTCCCTTCATTGAAAGGGTTTAAGTATATTTATTTGGCATTTCCAATTGCCTTTTCGTTGGCTTTTATAGATTTATTTAAAAAGCAAGCTACAATAATTCAGAAAATTGCTGTTCCTACTTTTTTTGATAATATAATCCCCAAAATAGCATTGCCAATGGTTTTTTTGATGGTTTTAAACAACTACTATTCAGCGGAAGATGCGTTGCTTTTTTATATTATTTCATATAGTTTGATTACCGTATTTATAGCCATTTACCTTTTTTATTATTTCAAACCAGAATTCACTTTCAATTTCAAATCGCTTTTTACAGAAATTAGCAAAACCGAAATGTACCGCTTTTCATTATTTGCTTTTGCTGGTAGTTTAGGCTCCGTATTTGCCTTCAGAATTGATTCAATTATGATTCCAAAATTTCTTTCGATGGAGGACAACGGAACCTTTAGCATCGGAGTGACATTGGCTTCGGCACTTGCAGTACCTGCAACAGGAGTTTTTATTTTATACGCCCCAATTATTTCCAATTATATAAAAAATAATGCCATTGCCGAACTTGATTTAAAGTACAAAGAAATTTCCAAATTGCTATTTTTTATCGGCGCACTTCTTTACAGTTGCATATTTATAGGAATTGAAAACTTGTTTTTGCTATTGCCAACACACGAGAATTTAATGGCATCTATTCCTGTAATTTTGATTTTAGGATTTAATGTTTTAGTGAATATGGGAACTGGATTTAATGGAGAAATTATTACGTATTCCAAATATTATAAATTTAATCTGATTGCTATTGGGATTTTAATCCTGTTAAATATTTCCCTAAATATCGTTTTTATAAAAGTATTTCATTTTGGAATTGAGGGAGTTGCCGTTGCTTCATTAATTGCAATGGTGCTGTTTAATTTTTCCAAACTACTCTTTATATATCAAAAATTCAAAATACTTCCCTTTGATAAATCTTATTTGAAATTGATATTGGTTTTTAGTGCTGTTCTATTAATAAGTAACTATTTGCCAAATTTTGAAAACGGTTTGTGGAACTTAATTTATAAAACGCTATTCTGTTTGTTATCTAATCTATTGATCATTTACAAACTTAATTTAGTGTTTTCTTATAATTTTTGGATAGAAAAAATGATGCTAAAGCTCCGCTTTTAATATTTATAAACGAAAGCATTAATATTCATTCCAGCACCAACAGAAGCAAAAAGTAAAACATCTCCTTTTTTTATTTCTTGATTTTCAAGCTTTCCATTTACCAATAAATCAAATAATGTTGGGATTGTTGCCACACTACTATTTCCCAAGAAATTGATACTCATTGGCATAACTCCTTCGGGAGCTTTTTGGTCATACAATTTATAAAATCGATTGATTATAGCTTCGTCCATTTTTTCATTTGCCTGATGAATAAGGATTTTTTTAACATCCTCAATCGCAACTCCACTTTTCTCCAAACAACTTTTCATTGCTGTTGGTACATGGCTTAATGCAAATTCATATATTTTACGACCGTGCATTTTTATGTAACTTACATCGGGATTTAACTCTGTGTTAAACGATTTACCAAAATAAAGATAGTCTTTTTCGCTAAACGTATAAGAAGCACTTTCGTGAGATAGCATTCCGCCATCGTGATTTGTACTTTCTACAACTGTTGCTCCTGCTCCATCTGCATAGATCATCGAATCCCTATCGTGCAAATCTACAACACGTGATAAAGATTCGGCACCAATAACCAAGCATTTTTTGGCCATGCCTGATTTTATTAAGGAATACGCCTGAAGCATCCCTTCAATCCATCCAGGACATCCAAATAGTATATCGAAAGCAACACATTTTGGATTTTGTATTTGTAATTTATGTTTCACACGCGCTGCCAAACAAGGAACAGCATCCGATTGAATAGTACCACATTTTATGTCGCCAAAATTATGTGCAACTATAATATAATCTAATGTTTCTGGATTAATACTTGAGTTTTGTATTGCTTTTTCAGCGGCTAAATAAGCCATGTCAGAAGTAAGAATATTTGGCTCTGCGTATCGTCTTTCTTCTATTCCAGTAATTCCTTTGAATTTTCCAATTACAATTTCGTTACTATAGCCGAACGGACTTCCGTCTTCATTCATGAAATGATGTTCGCTAAAATCGGTATTGCTGATTTTTAATTCTGGAATATAGCTTCCAGAACCTGTTATTTTTATATTCATTATGAAATTGGTATATTGTTCATAGCTAAATTAAGAATAATTTTTATTATTAAAGTAAAAAAGAATCCTGTGAATGGGTACAATTACGAAATGCTTTGTTTTGTACTTTAAAAAATATTAATTATCCAACGATTTGTTACTTAAATTGATTTTAATTTGCATTATTGTAGCCAAACTGAGGGCTTGTGTTTTTATTTTCTCTGAATTTGTTCCAATAAAATTTTCATCAACGGAAGCATTAAAATGAGCAATCCAAATTGCAAAAAGTTCGGGCGTTAAATATTCTTTTGCACTTATGTCCAAGTGAATTTGAGTTAAATTATTAAAATATCCCCCAGTGTTAAAAATGGCCTGCGACCAAAAGGTAACTAAAATTGGCAAATGTTCTTCCAATTTAATTTTCACTACATCTGTAAAAATGTAACTTATTGAGTTATCCGATAATAATTTCTGATAAAATTTATCTACTAATAGATTTAAATCGTCTGCGTTTAAAATATCATTCATATCGTAAAATAAAAAAATCCATTTCAAATTTTAAGTCTTGAAATGGATTTTTTGTTTAAATTTTTATATTAATTTTCCATGTAGGCTTCAATCGGGGCACAAGAACAAACTAAATTTCTATCGCCATACGCATCATCTGTTCTACGAACGGTTGGCCAAAATTTATTTTCTGCTATATAATCTAAAGGAAAAGCGGCAGTTTCGCGTGTATAAGGAAAATTCCAAACATCCGTTGTTAGCATTGCTAAAGTATGTGGCGCATTTTTCAAAACGGTATCATGATCTTCCAACGTACTTGCCTCAATTTCTTTTCTGATAGCAATCATAGCATCACAAAAACGATCCAACTCTTCTAAATTTTCACTTTCTGTTGGCTCAATCATTAAAGTTCCCGCTACTGGAAACGAAACTGTAGGCGCATGAAAACCATAATCCATCAATCGTTTTGCAATATCTGTAACTTCGACACCTTTTTGTTTGAAAGGACGACATTCCAAAATCATCTCGTGAGCGGCACGACCCATTTCACCAGAATACAAAGTATCATAATGACCGTTTAAACGCTCTTTAATATAATTGGCATTTAGAATGGCATATTTTGTTGCATTTGTAACTCCTTCTGCACCTAACATCGAGATATATCCATAAGAAATCAAGCACACTAAAGCAGATCCCCAAGGCGCTGCAGAAATGGCTGTAATGGCGTTTTCTCCACCAGTACATATTAATGGATTTGATGGTAAAAATGGAACTAATTGTGGTGCAACACAAATTGGCCCCACACCAGGACCTCCTCCACCGTGAGGAATTGCGAATGTTTTATGCAAATTTAAGTGGCAAACGTCGGCACCAATTGTTGCGGGATTAGTCAATCCTACTTGTGCATTCATATTGGCACCATCCATATAAACTTGACCGCCATTTTCGTGAATCAATTGGGTAATTTCTCTAATAGCACTTTCAAAAACACCATGTGTTGATGGATACGTTACCATTAAACAAGATAAATTATCTTTGTGAAGAATTGCTTTTTCACGTAAATCATCCACGTCAATATTTCCGTTTTCTAATGTTTTAGTAACAATAACTTTCATTCCTGCCATGGCTGCCGAAGCCGGATTTGTTCCGTGTGCCGATGATGGAATTAAAGCAATATTTCTGTGATGATCACCGCGAGATTGATGGTACGCACGAATAACCATTAGTCCCGCATATTCTCCTTGAGCCCCTGAATTAGGTTGCAAAGTAGTACCTGCAAAACCCGTAATCACATTTAATTGTTGTTCTAATTTAGTCAACATCTCTTTATATCCTTGTGCTTGGTCAACCGGCACAAATGGATGAATATTATTCCATTGAGGATTGCTTAAAGGTAACATTTCTGCGGCTGCATTTAGTTTCATTGTGCAAGAACCTAAGGAAATCATCGAGTGATTTAAAGATAAATCTTTACGTTCCAACATTTTAATATACCTCATCATAGCTGATTCCGAATGGTATTTATTGAAAACATCGTGTTTTAAAAAAGTAGAGGTTCTACTCAAATTTTCGGGAAAATGATTCGTTTCAGTCAATTCTTGAATTACAGTTGACTGAGTTCCATTAGCGGAAGCGAAAACACCAATAATTCTATTTAAATCGGCGATACTTGTAGTTTCATTCAAAGAAATGGAAATCAAATTATCGTTGATATAATAGAAATTGATTTCATTTTCTAACGCAATTTCGTTTACTTTTTTAGCATCTGCTTTCACTACAATAGTGTCGAAAAATGCGGTATTCGTTTGTTCGAAACCTAATTTTTTTAATTCGTTTGCCAAAGTTGCTGCCGAAGCATGCACTTTATTGGCAATATACTGTAAGCCTTTTGGACCATGATAAACGCTGTACATTCCCGCCATTACAGACAATAATACTTGTGCGGTACAAATATTTGAAGTCGCTTTATCACGTTTTATATGTTGTTCTCTGGTTTGCAAAGCCATTCTCAAAGCACGATTTCCATTGGTATCAACCGTAACTCCGATAATTCTTCCCGGCATACTTCGTTTGTATTCGTCTTTTGTAGCGAAATAAGCTGCGTGAGGACCTCCGTAACCTAACGGAATTCCAAAACGTTGTGTTGTTCCTAAAACTACATCGGCGCCCATTTCTCCTGGAGGAGTTAATTTAACTAAGCTTAAAATATCTGCTGCGACAGCAACTTTTATTTCGTTTTCTTTTGCTTTAGTAATGAATTCCGCATAATCGTGAACCTGTCCGAATTTACCAGGATATTGTAGAATTGCTCCGTAAAACTCAGTTGAAAAATCGAAAGTTTCGTGGTTTCCTATTATTAATTCTACACCAATTGGTTCCGAACGTGTTTTTAAAACCGATAAAGTCTGAGGTAAAATTTCTTCAGAAACAAAGAATTTACAAACATTATTTTTCTTTTGGTCGCGAGAACGAACATCAAATAACAACGCCATAGCTTCTGCAGCTGCAGTTCCTTCATCTAATAAAGAAGCATTTGCAATTTCCATTCCTGTTAATTCGATAACCATGGTTTGAAAATTCAAAATGGCTTCCAATCTCCCTTGCGCAATTTCAGCTTGGTAAGGCGTGTAAGCGGTATACCAACCTGGGTTTTCAAAAATATTTCTTTGAATTACAGCTGGAACGATGGCTTGATTGTAACCCAAACCAATATAGGATTGAAACATCTTATTTTTATTTCCTAATGCAGTTATATGATTTAGAAATTCATATTCTGTCATTGCAGGATCTAAATTCAAAGGAGATTTTAATCGAATATCTTCTGGGATTGTTTCTAAAATCAATTGGTCAAGCGTCTCAGCTCCAATTGTTTTTAGCATGTGTTGAAGATCGTTTTCTCTTGGTCCAATGTGTCTTAAAGCAAAAGCATCTGTTTTCATATTGTAATAAAGTGTAGTTATTTTAGAAGTGCAAATTTATGCATTATTATCAAAATTTGAGTTGAATTAACCCTTAAATTCTAAGAATTTTTCAACTAAAACCCATTCTTATTAACAGTTTGATTAATTTTGTTTAATGAAAATAGTAAAACAAATTTTAGATTTTTACATCAATTCTAGTATCCACGTAGCTCTTTCGTGTTTTGCATTGGTAAAAATTACCTTTTTACTGTTCAACATTCCTACAAACAATGCTGTTTCTTATTTTGCTTTTTTTGGAACCATCGTAGGTTATAATTTTGTAAAATTTGATGCTTTGGCTAGAAGCAAAAAAAATAAAATGAGTACACAATTGAAAGCGATTACGGCTCTGAGTTTTACTTCGTTTTTTGTAGTTGTTTTTTACTTTTTCAAATTACAAAATACTACTAAAATTATAGCTTTACTTTTTTTACTTTTTACCGTTTTATACACCCTTCCCTTTTTTCCAAACAAAAAAAATGGAAGGAATTGGGCAGGTTTGAAAATATATATTGTGGCAATCTGTTGGGTCGGTGTAACCGTTATTTTGCCTGTAATAAATTCAGAAGTTGCTTTTCAATATTATTTCTACCTAATTGCATTGCAGCGGTTTCTTTTAATTTTCACTTTAATTCTGATTTTTGAAATTATTGATGTAAAAACAGACGATCCATATCTAAAAACTGTACCTCAGCAAATTGGCGTTAAGAATACTAAAGCACTTGGATTTGTTTTATTGATTATTTTTTATGGATTAGGTTCTTTCACTAGTAATGGCAATTTTCAAATTTTAGAATTGCTGTTGAATTTTATCATTGTCATTATTTCTGCTTTATTTCTATATTTTTCAAATGAAAATCGTTCAAAATATTATACTTCATTTTGGGTCGAAAGTGTGCCGATTTTTTGGTGGTTTATATATTTTTTCATGAAATAAAAAACCGAAGTTTCCACTTCGGTTTCAAATATCTAAATTAATCCAGCACGTTTTAAAAGCGCATCGGGTTTTGGTTCTTGACCTCTAAATCGTTTGTACAAAATCATTGGATGTTCAGTTCCGCCTTTTGAAAGTACATTTTCTTTGAATTTTGTAGCCACTTCTTTGTCGAAAATTCCCTTTTCTTGAAAATACGCAAAAGCATCCGCATCGAGAACTTCTGCCCATTTATAACTGTAATATCCAGAAGAATAGCCGCCTTGAAAAATATGTGAAAAAGCAGTACTCATAGCGTTTTCTTTAACTTCTGGATACAATTGCGTAGCCGAAAATTGTTCGGTTTCAAATGCTTTTATGTCTTTTATATTTGATGGATCTTGACCGTGCCAGCCCATATCTAACAATCCAAAACTCAATTGGCGCATCGTTGCCATTCCTTCTTGGAAACTGGCACTTTCTTTGATTTTATGCACTAATTCCATCGGAATAATTTCGTCCGTTTGATAATGATACGCAAACAAAGCCAATGCTTCGGGCTCATAACACCAGTTTTCCATAATTTGACTTGGCAATTCTACAAAATCCCAATATACGCTGGTTCCTGATAAACTTGGATACGTGGTATTCGCTAACATTCCATGTAAACCGTGACCAAATTCGTGGAATAAAGTCGTTACTTCGTTAAATGTCAACAAAGAAGGCTTAGTTTCTGTAGGTTTTGTAAAATTACAAACATTCGAAATATGCGGCCTCTCGTTTACACCTTCCTTAATATATTGCGATTTAAAAGAAGTCATCCAAGCTCCGTTTCGTTTTCCTTTTCTTGGAAAAAAATCAACATAAAAAACAGCTACTAATTGATTATCTTCATCTTTTACTTCATACGTTTTTACTTCATCATGGTATTTATCAATGTCAAAAATTTCTTCAAAAGTGATACCGTATAATTTTTGAGCTACTGTAAATGCTCCGTCTAAAACTTTTTCTAATTGGAAATACGGTTTCAGCGTTTCGTCGTCTAAATTGAATAATTGCTGTTTCAATTTCTCGGAATAATAAGCACCGTCCCATTTTTCTAATTGGTCAATTCCATCTAATTTTTTAGCGAAAGCGGTCAATTCTGCAAATTCTTTTTGAGCAGCTGGTTTGGCTTTTGCTAACAAATCATTGGAGAATGTTTTTACTTTTTCAGGATTTTCAGCCATTCTTTCTTCGAGAACAAAATGGGCGTGCGTGGCATAACCTAAAAGTTGCGCTCTATCGAAACGTAATTTTGCGATTTTTAAAACGATTTCTTGATTGTCAAATTCATTGTTTTGAAAAGCACGCGCTCCGAAAGCAATTGCCATTTTTTTACGCAATTCGCGATTATCGGCATACGTCACAAACGGAAGATAACTTGGATGGTCCAAAGTAAAAATCCAACCTTCTTTTTCGAGGCTTTTCGCCAAAGAACGAGCGGCTTCAATGGTGCCTTCTGGCAAACCTGCTAAATCCTTTTCATCGGTAAGATGCATTTGAAACGCTTGGGTTTCGGCCAAAACGTTTTCGCCAAACTGCAAACTCAATTTCGATAATTCTTTATCGATTTCTCGTAGAATAGTTTTTTTATCATCGGATAAATTGGCGCCGTTTCTGGAGAAACTTTTGTATTTTTTGTCTAAAAGTGTGGTTTGTTCCGGGTTTAGATTTAGAGTGTCTTTTTGCTCGTAAACCGTTTTTACTTTTGCAAATAAAGCGGCGTTCAGGCGAACATCATTTCCAAATTCGGATAATAATGGCGAAACTTCTTGAGCGATTTTTTGCATTTCGTCACTGGTTTCTGCAGAATTCAGATTGAAAAAGATACTTGAAATTCGGTCTAAAGTGTTTCCGCTAAACGCCAATGTTTCAATTATATTTTCAAATGTTGGTTTTTCGGGATTGTTTACAATTGCGCCGATTTCGGCTTTCGCCAATGCGATTCCTTCTTGAAATGCAGGAAAATAATCCTCATTTTTAATTTGAGAAAAAGGCGCGGTGTTGTATTTAGTTTTGAAATATTGAGTTAATATGCTCATGATATGTTTTCTTTTTCCTGAAAGGATTTAATAGTTTCTGTTGTGATTATAATTAGCTAACACGATTTGAAAATGAAATCGAGATTTGAATTCGAAACGTTTTTAGCCCCGATAGAAATGTAAATCCTTTTCTTTTTTCTTTAAAAAAGTAAAGATTGCAATGAAGAGCGGGAAATAGCTCCTAAAAAAAATGCTGTTATTTCTTTATACTTTCGGAAGATTTATTCACGGATTCCTTCAAACCTTCTTTGTAAAAAACGATTTTATCCAAAACACATTTGTCTTGCGTTCCGATGATTTGGGCGGCAAGAATTCCAGCATTTTTGGCTCCGTTTAAAGCTACAGTTGCAACGGGAACACCACCTGGCATTTGCAAAATGGACAAAACGGAATCCCAACCATCAATAGAATTACTTGATTTTATAGGCACTCCGATTACGGGAAGTGGCGACATTGACGCGACCATTCCAGGTAAATGTGCGGCGCCACCAGCTCCGGCTATGATTACTGATATTCCTCGAAAATGAGCGTTTTTGCTAAAATCGAACAGTTTTTCGGGAGTTCGGTGAGCCGAAACAATATCAACTTCGATTTCGATGTCAAAACCATTTAAAATGTCAATTGCTTCCTGCATTATTAGCATGTCGGAAATGCTTCCCATTATTACGGCTACTTTCATTATATTTTTATTTAAAGAATTAAAGATTTAAGAATTCAAAGATTTAGCTTGAAATTATATTTTTGTAAGAAACCAATTTTTCAATCTTTTAATTTATGAAATTACTCTAATTGTATTCTTAACGTCTTCGGCAATTTTTCTAGCCACTTTGATGTCTTGGTTTACAATGGTTACGTGTCCCATTTTTCGGAAAGGACGCGTTTGTTTTTTACCATAAATATGTGGCGTTACACCATTCCATCCAAAGATAGTTTCAATATTTTCATAAATTACATTACCTGAAAAACCTTCTTCGCCAACCAAATTTACCATAATTCCAGCAACTTTACTATCGGTATTTCCCAAAGGTAAGTTAAGTATGGCGCGTAAATGGTTTTCAAATTGGGATGTAAAACTTGCTTCAATAGTGTGATGCCCCGAATTGTGTGGGCGCGGTGCTACTTCGTTTACAATGATTTCGTCGTTTTCCGTTTGAAACATTTCGACTGCTAAAAGTCCCACGTGATTGAATTTTTCGGAAACATTCAAAGCGATAGCTCTTGCTTTTTCCGCTACTTTATTATCAATTCGCGCAGGGCAAATTACATATTCCACTTGGTTTGCTTCTGGATGAAATTCCATTTCCACAACGGGATAGGTTTTAATTTCGCCTGATGGATTTCGGCAAACAATAACTGCCAATTCATTTTTGAACGGAATCATTTCTTCTGAAATACATTCTACATTTGGCAAATTATCTAAATCTGAAAGAGTTCTGATGATTTTTACGCCTGTTCCGTCATAACCAAATTCGGTACATTTCCATACGAAAGGTAATTTTATATTTTGAATCTCTGATTTTAGAGCATCTAAATTTTCAAATCTTTGATAGGAAGCTGTCGGAATATTATTTTGCGAATAAAAATCTTTCTGAATGCCTTTATTCTGAATGAGTCGCAAAGTTTTTGGAGATGGAAAAACTTTAATTCCTTCGCTTTCTAATTTTTCTAAAGCGTCAAGATTTACCAATTCGATTTCGAAAGTTAAGACATCGACTTGTTTTCCGAAATTATAAACAGTTTCAAAATCCATTAAATTCCCTTGAAAAAATTTATTGCAAGCTATTTTACAAGGGGCTTCATCACTTGGATCAAGAACGTAGGTTTGAATGTCGAATTTTCGAGTATCATACAACATCATTTTACCGAGTTGCCCGCCACCGAGGATTCCTAATTTAAAATCGGAAGAAAAATAATTCATTTAAAATAAATTTTTCACAAAGATACTTTTTAAAGGGTAATAATAAAAAGTTACACTATTTAAATTATCTTCGAACAATTATTTTCTTAGTA
>JBIPNF010000273.1:0-3000 GCA_044373885.1 Flavobacterium sp.
AAAACCGTATTTTTGTAAAATAATATAACAATTCTTAACTAAATAGTTACAATGATAACAATTGCAAATCAATTCGGAATGAAAGAAGCACTTGCACAATTAGGTGTAAAAGCAATAAACGAAGGAACTTCAACAGGTTTAAATAACTTTTCAAATGGAGCGACTTTAGAAAGTTATTCGCCTGTTGACGGACAATTAATTGGTGCCGTAAAATGTACTTCTGCTGAAGATTATGAAAAAGTAATGCAATCAGCAACAGCTGCATTTCAAACATTTAAACTAATGCCAGCGCCTCTTCGTGGAGAAATTGTGCGTCAGTTTGGGGATAAATTACGTAAAAACAAAGAAGCTCTTGGTAAATTGGTTTCCTATGAAATGGGAAAATCACTACAAGAAGGATATGGAGAAGTTCAGGAAATGATTGACATTTGTGATTTTGCCGTGGGACTTTCTCGTCAATTGCACGGGTTAACAATGCATTCTGAACGTCCAGGACACAGAATGTACGAACAATACCACCCAATGGGAATCGTTGGAATCATTTCTGCATTTAATTTCCCAGTTGCAGTTTGGGCTTGGAATACCGCTTTGGCTTGGATTTGTGGAGATGTTTGCGTTTGGAAACCATCCGAAAAAACACCACTTTGTGGAATTGCTTGTCAGAATATTATTGCAGAAGTTATCAAAGAAAATAACCTTCCAGAAGGAATTTCTTGTTTGATAAATGGAGATTATAAAGTGGGAGAAATGATGACTAATGATCGTCGTGTTCCATTAATTTCGGCAACAGGATCAACAAGAATGGGTAAAATTGTAGCGCAAGCCGTTGCAGGTCGTCTAGGGAAATCATTATTAGAATTAGGTGGAAACAATGCAATTATTGTTACGCCAGATGCAGATATAAAAATGACTGTAATTGGCGCTGTTTTTGGTGCTGTTGGAACTGCAGGTCAACGTTGTACTTCTACCCGAAGACTGATTATTCACGAAAGTATTTATGACAAAGTAACAGAAGCTATCGTTTCGGCATACAAACAATTGAGAATAGGAAATCCATTGGATCAAAATAATCACGTTGGACCGCTAATTGATACTTTAGCAGTTGAAATGTACAATAATGCTTTGGAAAAAGTAGTTGCCGAAGGAGGAAAAATCCTTGTTGAAGGTGGCGTACTTTCAGGTGAAGGTTACGAAAGTGGCTGCTACGTAAAACCAGCAATTGCCGAAGCTAACAATTCATTTGAAATTGTACAACACGAAACTTTTGCACCCGTTTTATATTTATTGAAATATTCAGGCGATGTTCATGATGCTATTGCAATTCAAAATGGAGTTGCTCAGGGACTATCATCTGCAATTATGACTAATAATTTGCGTGAAGCCGAATTATTCCTTTCTGTTGCTGGTTCTGATTGTGGAATTGCAAACGTTAATATTGGAACTTCAGGTGCTGAAATTGGCGGTGCTTTTGGTGGTGAAAAAGAAACTGGTGGCGGACGAGAATCAGGTTCTGATGCTTGGAAAGTGTATATGAGAAGACAAACCAATACCATCAATTATACTACAAGTTTGCCCTTAGCACAAGGAATAAAATTTGATTTGTAAGAAAAATAAACCAATAAAAAAGTCCGATTTGAAATTCAAATCGGACTTTTTTTATTTATTAGAAATCATTACAAATTGAAACTCATTCCAATATTAAATACAAATTGGTTGTTTAGTTTTTCATAACCTACCAAATTCGTTTTATAACTTGCTATTGGTATTCCAGCCTCGCTAAATAATCCGAAACCATATGTAAAGAAATATCTAAAACCAAGATGAGCACCAAAATTTCGCATTCCCAAATCTAAACCTGGGTAAATATCCATAGACTTATCCATTTTAAATACATTTCCAATATTTGCATTGAATCTTGCTTTTATATCAACTATGTCTAAAAATTCTAAATTATACCCTGAAATGTTATTAGTAGATAATAAATAATTTCCAGAAACTCCAAAAGACATGCTTTCTCCAATTCCAAAATCTGTGGAAACAAAAATTCCTGTTCCTCCATTTTGAACGTTAACGCCAACTTGCATTTTAATATCCCCTTTCCCTTTATATCCTTGCGCATTTATTAAAGTTCCCGAGAATACAAATAGTAAAACAATTATTTTTTTCATCTTTTTATTTTAAAATAGTAATATCAAATATAATTACTTCACACTAATTTCTACCTTTTTCATCAGGATATAATTCGGGTAAAGGGTAGCTTTGCCAAAATTCTTTCGTTTCTATATCCAAAATTGTCAAGGGGCCAAGAAAAGCAGCCCCTGTATCTACATTCCAAACGTTCGCCATTAGAACGGGAATGGTTTCACCGATTTTAGTTACGGGAGTGTGACCAATATAAATTTCATTATATAATGCGAGTCTTTTTGGATACAATATATTATCTTTTTTCATGGATTTGTCCAATGCCAACGCCGTTTCCCAAAGCGTTCGTTCCCAATAAAACATCTTATGAAAATGCTCGTGCGTTACTCCGTTCATACTTGTAAAACCAGCATGGACGAACAATCTATTATTAGAATCTATATGATAATTGACTAAATTCAATAAAAAATCAATGTGTTTTTGTTTGGTTGTTTCCTCCACATTGGCATACGCCAAAACCGTTGCGCCGCCGCCATGTTCATACCACAAAGGATTATCATGATGGTTTTGCAACCAATGCAATGCCAATTCATCATGGTTTCCCCGAATGAAAATACAAGTCTGGTTTTTGCCTAAGTCGATTAAAAAATCCAATACTTGTGGCGATTCGCTCCAGCCATCAACATAATCTCCAAGAAAAATTAAAGTATCATTGGCTGTGACACTTGCTTTTTCAAGAATTTGTATCAGGGCACGCAATCCGCCGTGGATGTCTCCGATTACTAACGTTCTTTTCATTGGTTCAAATTCATATACAAAAGTAAAAAAAACGAATCAGTTATTTTTCAAAAACACCAT
>JBIPNF010000073.1:0-10476 GCA_044373885.1 Flavobacterium sp.
AACAACTTCAACTCAAATGACAACTGATGGTCCTTCAAGAAAAGACTGGAGAGGTGGTCGTGCTGCAAGTGTAAATATTATTCCTTCATCTACAGGAGCTGCAAAAGCAGTAGGAAAAGTTATTCCTGAATTGAATGGAAAATTAACAGGTATGTCAATGCGTGTTCCTACCACAGACGTTTCTGTAGTGGATTTAACTGTAAAAGTAGCCAAAGAAACTTCTTATGAGGAAATAATGGCAGTATTGAAAACAGCTTCTGAAACTACTATGAAAGGGGTTTTAGGATATACTGAAGATTTAGTTGTTTCTCAAGATTTTGTTTCTGATCCAAGAACTTCAATCATTGATGCTAATGCAGGAATTGGATTAAATTCTACTTTTTTCAAAATCATTTCTTGGTATGATAATGAATATGGATATTCTAGCAAATTGATTGATTTATCAGTTCACATTGCTAATTTAAAATAATATTAAAATTCAATCCTCTCAAATAGTATGTTTGGGGATTTTGTATTTAAATTACTCCTAATACCTTTAAATTATGAAATTATTAGTTGATAGCGGCTCTACAAAAGCCGATTGGATTTCCATAGATGAAACAGGAAAAATATTGTTTACAACTCAAACATTAGGTTTGAATCCAGAAGTTCTTGTAAAAGAAGAAATTATTTCTCGTTTAAATGATCGTTTTGATCTTTCCCTAAACCGTGAAAGTGTATCCCATTTATTTTTCTATGGAGCGGGTTGTGGAACTGATAGAATGAAAGATTTTTTGCACGGTGTATTTGAAGAATATTTCCCAAATGCTGCAATAGTGGTTCATGAAGATACGTATGCTGCGGTTTATGCAACGACTCCCAAAAATGAAAAAGCAATTGTTTGTATTTTAGGAACGGGATCAAATTGTAGTTATTTTGATGGAAATGTTTTACATCAAAAAGTACAATCTTTGGGCTATATAGCTATGGATGATTGTAGTGGAAACCAATTTGGACGACAATTAATTCGGGATTATTATTTTGGTAAAATGCCAGTTGCTTTAGCAAAGAAATTTGAAAAAGCATACGATTTAGAAGCCGATGTAATCAAACATAATTTATATAAAGAACCAAATCCAAATGCCTATATGGCGACTTTTGCAAAATTTTTAATTCAACATAAAGACGAAGAATATTGTCAAAAGTTGGTTCGAAAAGACATGCAAGTTTTTGTAGATAATTATATTACTCAATATGAAAATTGCAAAGAAGTACCCGTTCATTTTATTGGCTCAATTGCTTTTTATCTTAAAGAAGAATTAAAAGAGGTTTTGGAATTCAATGGTTTAACTATTGGAAATGTACTGAGAAGACCAATTGACGGTTTAATTCAGTTTCATTTATTGAATTAGAAATACGCTAAGTTTCGCTATAAAAAAACGAATTTGATTCCTTTCAAATTCGTTTTTTTATTTAGTAGCTTGTTTCTTTTTTTGAAGCATACGTTTTATTTTCCTTTCACTATTCCACCTGCCATTCGCTCTATCCACGCCCAAAAGCGTGGGATGCCGCTGCTGTCAGGGCTAGAATTTCACGTTTATATTTTCATATTTCTTTTTGTCATTCCGACGAAGGAGGAAGCACATTATTTTTTCTTGTTTTTAGTCATTCCGAAACATAAGAAATTACATTATTTTTATCTTATTTTTTTGTCATTTGACGCAGGAGGAAACACATTATTTTTTTCTTATTTTTTTGTCTTTCCAAAACATAAGAAATCTCATTATTTTTTTCTTATTTTTTTGTCATTCCGACGCAGCAAAAATCAAATTATTTTTTCTTATTTTTTGTCTTTCCGACGCAGGAGGAATCACATTATTTTTTCTTATTTTTTGTCATTCCAAAACATAAGAAATCTCATTATTTTTTCTTATTTTTTTGTCATTCCGACGCAGGAGGAATCACATCATTTTTTAAGAACCTACTATTTAAGAACTCAAAATTTTCATTAAATGATTTGATCAAATCTAACTTTTTTTCTCTTCGCCAACCCTTTAGTTCTTTTTCTCTTGCTATAGCAAGTTGTACCCAAGTGAATTTTTCATAATAAACTAAATATTGAATATTATATTTTGAAGCAAAAGTTTTAATTCCTTTCTCGATGTTTTCTTTATGCTGCTGTAATCTTAATCCCAGATTATTTGTCATTCCTATATAATATGTTGACCTGTATTTATTAGTTATGATATAAACATAATAAGTTTGATGTCCTTCGTTATATTCAATCATTGTGTTATTCATTTTTATTTTGTTTTCGTGAAATGCTTTATGTGATTCCTCCTTCGTCGGAAAGACAAACTGGATGTTAGAATGAAAAAATCTGCTAAATCAGAAAAGCTTTTTTTTCCTCAAACATTTTTTGCATAATCTCATTATGAATAATTTTATCATTGAATTTATTTCGTGCATCTTTAATATTTTTTTTGCATATCATAGCTCAAAGTCGGGAGACTTTGCGCAGCACATTGTTCTTAATTAGAACACTTTGCGGAGCGGGAAGTTTATTTTCTATAAAAGAAATACCCGTCCTCAACAGTAGCTTTCCAATTTTCCTTTTTTAAATTTTTAAGTTGAAGTTTATCAAATAGCTTTTTCGAGCCTGTAATAGTCATGGTAAATTGGTTCTGATTGTGGATGTTTTTTTCATTTGCGATATAGCCAATACGATAATCGTCTTCGTTAACAATTTTTTCGACTAATGGTTTAAGATAATCACTGATAGCTTTTGGACTAGAAAATTGTTCCGATTTTAAAAACTCTATTTCAAAACTTCCTTCAAATTCGAATTGTGGACCATAATGGAAAAGATAGTTTGGATTATTTTTTTGAATATTTAAGTATTGTTCGTATTCAGTCTTTTTATTAAACACCTTTATTTCATAGTAATAAGTAAACGGATTTGTCCTATTGAGTTCACTAATCTTGCTTAAATCAAATTTATATGTATGACCATCATGTGTCATTGCGATTTGTCGTGTTGGACTAATTGTCCAAGAGCCAATTTCTTCGTGATCTTTTACAACGGTTAATCTAAAATTAATACGATCAAAGGAGTTAGGAACTTCTTCTCCTAACTTCAAAGTATTTATAAAATTTTTAATTGCTGTGGAATCTTCAATAATGAAATTGTACTTTTCATAGGTTCTGCTTTTATCGGTATGGGCATATCTTCCAATAATTTTGGTTTTAGAATCGATCTTGAGAGTGTCGAATAGAGCTTTTTGACCATAAAAAATGGTTGTTGTAAAAATCAATATTAAATGCAACAGTTTTTTCATGGTTACGATGGTGTTGATTAAATTTCTGCTAACTTGCATATAGGTCTGACAAACGTCAAACTTTATTTATTTTCAAATGTAGTTTTAAATATTCAATAATGGCTTTGTTTTCCAAAATATAAAAATTATCAAAACAATTAATCCCGCAGCCCCGATTGCAATAGAAATCCTGCGCTTTTTAGCGCAGATTGTAATGGAAAGCGGGAATTGCAATTCCAAATACAAGAGGACAATTCGCTCCAAAGGAAAAGTTTTTGTCTTTTACTTAATCGCAATCATAGAAATTTCAACATTTACATTTCTCGGTAGTTTTGCAACCTGAACAGTTTCTCTCGCAGGAGCCGTTTTTTCATCAAAATAACTTCCGTATACCGCATTTATTTTTGCAAAATCATTCATATCTGAAATGAAAATACTTGCTTTTACAACATCTGCAAAAGTCATATTGGCAGCTTCAAGAACTGCTTTCATATTCTCCATTACTTGTGTAGTTTCGATTTCAATAGTATCCAAAACTAATTCCATAGTTGCTGGATTTAAAGCGATTTGCCCAGAAGTATAAAGTGTATTATCAACTAAAACCGCTTGGTTATAAGGTCCAATTGGTGCAGGAGCTTTATCAGTGTAAATTATTGTTTTCATATATTTTTATCTTAATTGTCTATCTGGTACTGTTCTTTTTTCCCATTTAATATCACTTAAAACACCAGATTTAATTCCAATAAAGAAACCCCAAAAAGCATTGTCACCAAAAGGTTGCCAGTTGAAATCCATTCTCCAACTCAATAAATCACGTTCAAATCGAAGTTGGGTGTACGTTACTCCGTGTTGCACAAAATCATATCCAGATGAAGCTCCAATTTTCCATTTAGGAGTCAAATCTACATTTGCCGAAAGGCTCAACGTATTTCCAATAATCTTATTTTCTCTATTGGTATTGCTATATGTTAACGAATATGCCATTGTTAAATCCCACGGCAATTTAGATTTGAAAAAATCGGTGACTTCTTCTTTCTTGTCTTTATTTTCATCGGCAAACTGACTTTCTCTTCGATCGCTGAAATCGGTATTTGTTCCGTATAAATCATCGGCACGACCACCATTTCGTTCTCCTTGATCATTTTTCTTTACTTTATCTTCACCATCTTTACTAGATAATGAATAATTTAAAGTCATATTAGAACTCGTCATTCTAAACAAACTTCCGCCATTATTTATATTGAAAGTATTGATTCTTCTACCTGAATTGTCAATTGCATAAGGATCTAATGTAGTTGCAAAATTCACGTTCATTTTGTTATTAAAAAAAGTAGTTCCACCACTAATTCTCATAGGTGACCATCTAAGCGAATCTGAAGTTGCGTTATAATCTGTATGGAAATTCAAGTTGTTTAATAACATTATTTTCTTCGGCTCCGTCTTTGTCGAATCTCTATCGGTAACTTTAGCTTCAAAAGTATTGCTTAAATCTAAACTCATTACTTTTGAATTTCCAAGTCCAGGAGCGCCGTAAATTCCTTTTTCAAAACGAGTATATTCCTTTATAATGGTTCCGCTTCCATCGGATGCATAAGTATCAAAATATTTTTCAAAACTAGGTGTGTAACTAAACGAAGCCGATGGTCGCATCACATGACGAATGGATTGAATGCGTTTTTTATCTCCAAAGTTGAACGTTCCGTATATTGTAGTTCCTAAACTTGAACTAAATGAATAGGTTCTGAAAGCATCGAAACCATTTACATCGGTATCAATAACTTTATTGGTTAGCACATCAAAACTCTTTTTATTAGTTTTTAAATACCAAACTTCATTATAATTTGCTGTAGCTGAAGCACTGAAATATTTGAATATTTTAAAATTGGTACTTAAAGGTATCGAATGTTGAAATCCTGATTGTGCATTTCTAAACATTTCGGGTTTAAAAAATAATGAATCTGTTGTTTGAATTCGATTATCCGCTTTTAAGGAATATTGCAAATTTATATTTTTGAAAAATCCTTTTTTAGCTCCGTCTTTTGGTGCAAATGGAAAGATACGATCAACACTCACTTGAAGTGAAGGCAGAGTCATATTTATGGTTTGTGTTTGCGTGTTTTGTGAATGTGTAGCACTCAATGACATGTTTACCTGCGGAACAGAATTAAACGTTTTAGAGTACGATATTGAGGAACTTAAGGTATTATTTAACCTTGAATTATTATTTATTTGATTGATAGATTGTTGGAAATAAGTACTACTTCCTAAATTCACAGAGGCCGAAAAACGAGAATTTGGGTTCGATTTTTGATCTTTTGAATGTGACCATTGAATATTATAGATGTTGCTTTTCGAATAATCTGGGTAGCCTCTTTCGCTTGTGATTAAGTTTTCAAAACGAATATTTACATTACCTCTAAATTTATATCGCTTAGCATAACTAGATTCTCCTCGAAGCGCATAACTTCCATTGGTATAATAATCGCCTAAAAGTGCTAAATCATAAGTATCGCTCAAAGCAAAATAATAACCGCCGTTTTGAAGTGAATATCCTCGCAGTCGTGTGTCGTTGAAAGTGGGCATAATAATTCCCGATTGACTCGTTTCAGACATTGGAAAAAAAGCAAAAGGTAATGCAATCGGTGTGGGAACATTGGCAATGACCATGTGGGTAAATCCAACTACTACTTTTTTTCCGGGAACAAATTTAACTTTACTCGTTTGAAAATAATATTCGGGATTGTCAACATCTTTTGAAGTTGTAAATCGAGCACGCTTCATAAAATAGACGGAATCATTTTCTCTTTTTGTAACTTCCGCTTTAATTCTAAACTCATTTTGCTCGGTTCTAGAATTCCAAACTAAAGCTTTTTTTGTTTTATAATTAAATCGAATGGAGTCAGGTTCAATAACATTTTGCCCTTGCTTGAAAACTGGTAATTGGGTATATTTTCCAGTAGAATCTTTTAAACGTCCAGCATAAATTTCGTTTTTTTCATAATCCATAACGATAATTCCCGCTTTCAATTCAATATCTTGATAGTACAACTCTGCTTTATCATACAAAGTCATCTGTTTTTTCTTCTGATTTATTTTTTCATAACCAACAGCTGTTCTTTTAATTTTGCCTTCAAGAAGTGCTTTTTTAATTTTTAGTGTGTCTTTTTTTATGGTATCAGAAACATTTACCAAATCTTTTGCTGAAAGATTTAATGTTTTTTGCTCCGTTTTTGTAGAAATTTCGGTGTTTTTTTTTGGGAAATCTTGAGAATACGACTTACTAGATCCTATTGTTAGGAAAAAAGCTAATAAAACGATATTAAATAAGTTTGTATGCAAAGGTTTAAATGCTATTTTTGTAAAAATATGGATTAGTTATTGAAGGTTCAAAACTACACATAATTTTCGGTCAAAAATAGTCAAATAATAAATTTATAGCCCCAAGGTTCTAATAAAATTAACTTTATATATTTATGTACATTAAAAATAAAATAAAAATCTTATCTATAATAGGATTAGTTGTAGTTTCAATTTCTGGTTTTAGTCAAAGTAAAAAATTCAAAATCACATTAGACGCAGGTCACGGAGCTCATGATTTTGGGGCGGTTTATAACGGACATGTTGAAAAAAACATTGCCTTAGCAATTGTTTTAAAAGTTGGAAAAATATTAGAAGACGAATCCGATTTTGAAGTGTATTATACTCGTAAAACAGATATTTTTATTGGACTTATTGAAAGAGCGAACATGGCAAATAGAGTAGATGCAAATATTTTTGTCTCTATTCATTGTAATGCAAATAAAAATACTTTAGCTGACGGAACTGAAACCTATGTAATGGGGATGACAAAAAACGCGTCGAGTTTGGCAGTTGCGAAAAGTGAAAATGAGGTGGTGACGTTAGAGAAAGACTACAAACAAAAATATGAAGGTTACGACCCAAATTCTCCTGAAACCTTAATTGGATTAACATTAATGCAAGAAGATTTTCTAAATAACAGTATTTCTTTGGCAGCCAAAATTCAAGATTCCTTTTCTGGTTTGGGTAAAAAAATCCGAGGTGGCGGTGTAAAACAAGCACCTTATATGGTTTTGCATAAAGCCTATATGCCTAGAGTTTTGATAGAAACTGGATTTGTATCAAACCCAACTGAAGGGGCTATATTAGACTCTGAAGAGGGGCAAGACAAAATTGCAAATGCAATTGCAACAGCTATCAAAAGCTACAAAAAAGAATATTTTGGAAATGGATCAAATACTGATGAGGAAGAAAGACCTTCCAAAAAATTAGTAGAAAAAAATTCTAAAGATACCTCTACGCCTTTAAAAAAAGAAGTTAAAATTTTTGCAGAAGTTATTAAAAAAGAACCCGTTAAGGAGTTTAAAAAGGAAATAAAGAAAGAACCTGTAAAAGAAGTTGAAAAGGAAATTAAAAAAGAAACAGGTGTTATTTTTAAGGTTCAAATTGCTGCAAGTAGTAAGAAAATGGATTTAGACCCAAATAATTTTAAAGGACTAAAAAATGTTGCTATAGAATCCAATGGAGTTGTATTTAAATATTCATATGGACAAACATCTGATTATTCTGAAGCAAAGAAAAACTTATCCGAAGTAAAATCAAAAGGATATGATTCAGCCTTTTTAATTGCTTTTAAAAATGGGAAAAGTATTTCGGTTAAAGAAGCTATCAAATAATGCCATATTACCAAAGTTTTATTTTAAATTTGTACAAAATATCTGAAATTGAAAATTACTAAAGAGATTAAAACTGGAATATTGGTTATTTCTTCCCTTGCTTTATTTATATGGGGTTATAGCTATTTGAAAGGAAAAGATTTATTAAATGATTACAAAACAATCTACGTCGAATACGATAATGTAGAAGGTTTGGCGTCAAATGCCCCCGTCACTATTAATGGACTAACTATTGGTAAAGTTTCAAATATAATTCTTCAAAATGCTACAGGAAAATTACTAGTTGAACTTCAAATTAAAAGTGGTTTTCCCTTTTCTAAATCAAGCATCATCGCTATTTATGAGCCTGGATTAATTGGTGGAAAACAAATACAAATTATTCCAAATTTCGAAGATAAAAACATGACTGTTAATGGTGATACTTTGAAAAGTGCCGTTAAAAAAGGATTGACCGATCTTGTTGCAGAAAAGTTAACACCATTGCAAGAAAAAGTAGAAAAAATGATAGTAAATGCCGATTTACTCCTCAAAAACCTGAATGATGTTTTAGATACCAAATCCAAGGAAAATTTAAAAAGCAGTTTTTCTAATTTGAATGAAACGCTAGCGGGTTTTAATACTGCATCTATAAATGTGAATTCTATTTTAGAAGACAATAAAAGTAAAATCAACGGAACACTTTCAAACTTGAATAAAGTATCTTCAGATTTTACTAAAATTTCAGATTCATTGTCAAAATCAAATGTTGGACAAATAGTTAAAAATCTTGAAAAAACCCTTTCAAGTGTTGATAAATTGATGGCTGATGTACAATCTGGAAAAGGAACTTTTGGAAAAATGATTAAAGATGAATCCTTGTATAATAATTTGGACAAAACTTCCAAAGAATTGGAGTTATTGCTTCAAGATGTTCGTCTGAATCCAACCAGATATGTAAATGTTTCTCTTTTTGGAAAGAAAAATAAACCTTACACGAGTCCAAAAGACACTATTTCAAATATTAAAAACTAATTCTTAATGAGTTATTTAGACACCCTATTATTTGCAATTATCTTAGTTTTAGGTTTCGGTTTTTTTACTATTAACATTAGAAAAATTATCAGAAACATTAATTTAGGACAGGATATTAATCGTTCGGATAATCCTGCATCCCGATGGAAAAACATGGCAATGATTGCACTTGGTCAATCCAAAATGGTAAAAAGACCCGTAGCTGGAATACTCCATATAATTGTATATATTGGATTTGTAATCATTAACTTAGAGTTACTAGAAATTATAATTGATGGTCTTTTTGGTACCCATCGAATATTTTCATTCTTAGGAACATTTTATGATATTTTAATTGGATCTTTTGAAATACTAGCCTTTCTAGTTTTGGTTGCAGTACTTGTTTTTTACAGTCGTAGAAATATCATTAAACTTAAAAGATTCATTCATTCTGATTTAAAAGGTTGGCCTAAAAGCGATGCCAATTACATCCTTTATTTTGAGATTGTTCTAATGTCGTTATTTTTATTAATGAACGCTGCCGATTTTCATTTGCAAAATATTCCTGGTGGTTTTGGACATTATTCTCAAGTTGGTTCTTTTCCAATATCTCAATTTATTGCACCAATTTTCAACGGACTATCAGAATCATTGGTAATGATGATTGAAAGAGCCGTTTGGTGGATGCACATTATTGGAATATTAATATTCTTAAACTACTTGTATTTTTCAAAACATTTGCACATTTTATTGGCATTTCCAAATACGTATTTTGCCAATTTAAATCCTTTGGGGCAATTTGATAATTTAGAATCGGTTACCAAAGAAGTGAAATTGATGATAGATCCAAATGCCAATCCTTATGCAACAGCTCCAATTGATGAAAATGCTGTTCCTTCAAAATTTGGTGCAAGCGATGTTCAAGATCTCAATTGGGTGCAATTATTAAATGCCTATACGTGTACTGAATGTGGTCGATGTACTTCAGTTTGTCCAGCAAATCAAACAGGTAAAAAATTGTCTCCTCGAAAAATTATGATGGATACCAGAGACCGTTTGGAGGAAGTTGGTAAAAATATAGATGCAAATAAAGGGATTTTTATTCCAGATAACAAAACATTATTAAACGATTTCATCACTCCTGAAGAACTTTGGGCGTGTACTTCTTGTAATGCTTGTGTTTACGAATGTCCCGTAAATATTAGCCCATTATCAATTATTATGGATATGAGAAGGTATTTAGTAATGGAGCAAAGTGCTGCGCCAATGCCTTTAAATGCGATGATGAGCAATATTGAAAATAACGGTGCGCCTTGGCAATACAATCAGCAAGATCGTTTGAATTGGAAAAACGAATAACAATAATCACATTAATAATTCTTCTATAGGTGAGTTTAGGAGGGTTCTTAACATTTTAATAAATTAAATACAAACACACAACAAAAATGAACTCAGAAGATTTAGACAAGCAATTAGTTGCTGCATCAGAAAATGGT
>JBIPNF010000274.1:0-2988 GCA_044373885.1 Flavobacterium sp.
CTATAAATGCTTTTCGCAAATTTTTTGGCCAAGAAAGATTTTAAAGACATTTTTCTATTTTTTTGACTTTTTCTTATCTTTTGAAAGCATTTTTTCTTCTTGCAAAACCTGTTCTCTCAATTGTAATTCTGCTTTTGAAGGCGCATCATTTTCAATTTTTTTACTAACATTATCGGAAGACATAATAGAATCTTTATTGATTTTTTCATATTCCAAATCGCCATTTAAAACTTTAACAACCGATTTCAAATAGGCGTCATTTTTCTTTAATGCCAATGCCAAAGAATCTGATTTTAAAGCCAATTCAGTAGCTTCTTGTCGCAATTTTGTTGATGCATAGCCTGGAATATATTCCCGTAAGGGCGTAAAAGCAATAATATATGTAGTGAAAGTAATAATTAAAATTGCGGCAATAGAAGCCACTACAAAAACATTCATTAATGTTAATCGTAGCGAAAAAATTTCTTCAAAAGTATCTTCATTTAAAATAACCAATCGGTTTTTTGTAAATAATTTCTTCTTTAGAATTTGTCTTTTTTGAGATTTTTCAGGCATTATTTTTCAATTATTATCACAAATATAATGATAAAAGTTGCATCTCGGGCTTTGTGTATTTATGATAGTGTTAAATTCCAATTATTTGGGAATTTATATGTTGCACACCAAATCATAAATATTTATTAATGAGTGAAATGAAATACCAATTTTTCTAATTATCTTTGTGCTAGAATTTAATATTAATTTGCGAAAGCAAAAAATAATGTATCATGGGAAGATTTGGACCAACAGAGATAATTTTAATTGTTGCTGTAATTTTGTTAATGTTTGGAGGTAAAAAGATTCCAGAATTAATGAAAGGATTAGGAACTGGAATTAAAGAATTCAAAAATGCAGCTAAGGAAAATCAACCAGCTGACAAAAAAGAAGACGAAACAAAATAAAAAAAAGGCTTTTCACATTTGAAAAGCCTTTTTCATTAAATAACCATCGTCAATTGAATCCGTTTTCTATCTTCATCCACTTCTGTAACTTTCACCTGAACATGTTGGTGTAATTTTACCACTTCATTCACATCGCTAACAAAACCTGCTTTTAGTTGCGAAATATGAACCAAGCCGCTTTCCTTGATTCCAACATCCACAAAGCAACCAAAATTGGTAATATTATTCACAATTCCAGGTAAAATCATTCCTGTTCTAAGGTCTTTAATGGATTTTACATTGGCATCAAATTCAAAAACTTTTGCCGATTTTCTTGGATCTAAACCTGGTTTTTCAAGCTCTTTTATAATGTCTTTCAATCCCAATAATCCAATTTCTGAAGTAATGTAATTCTCTGGTTTTATTAAGGCTGTTTTTGCTGCATTGGCAATTAAATCGCGCACCGTCAATTTCAAATCTTTTGCCATTTTCTCTACAATTCCATAGGCTTCGGGATGTACTGCTGAATTATCTAAAGGGTTTTTAGCATTCGAAATCCGAATAAATGCAGCGCCTTGTTGATAGGCTTTTTCCCCTAATCTTGGTACTTTTTTCAATTGTTTTCGGTCTTGAAACGGACCATTTTCTGATCGATACTGCACGATGTTTTCAGCCAATTTCTCCCCAATTCCACTCACATAACTCAACAGATGTTTCGAAGCTGTGTTAATATTTACCCCCACAGAATTCACACAACGAATCACAGTTGTATCCAATTCTTCTTTTAATTTTGACTGGTCAACATCGTGTTGGTATTGACCTACACCAATGGCTTTTGGATCAATTTTTACCAATTCTGCTAACGGATCCGAGAGGCGTCTCCCAATAGAAACCGAACCTCTCACCGTAACATCATAATTTGGAAATTCTTCTCTCGCAATTTTCGAAGCCGAATAAACCGAAGCGCCGGCTTCAGAAACGATGAAAACTTGAACAGGTTTGGCTTCGCCCTGTTCGCCTGGGGCTCGAGTGTCAAACGCAATTTTCTTAATAAAAAATTCGGTTTCTCTTGAAGCGGTTCCATTTCCAATAGAAATAGCATCAATTTTATAGGAATTTACCATCGAACGTATTTTTTTCATTGCCATTACCTCTTCTTTTTGAGGTGCATGAGGATAAATAGTTTCGTTGTATAATAAATCGCCTTTTTCGTCCAAGCAAACAATTTTGCAACCACTTCGGAATCCAGGATCAATGGCTAAAATTCGTTTTTCTCCCAAAGGCGGCGCCAATAATAATTGACTTAAATTATTTGCAAAAACCTGAATAGAATTGGTATCTGCCTTTGCTTTTGCTTCTTGTAAAGTCTCGTTTGAAATGGCTGGATTTAATAATCTTTTGAAACTATCCTGAATTGCTAATTGCAAATGTGGCGTTGTATCGTTGTTCTTTTTTATGATTAATTCATCAATAATTTCTAAAGCTTCCGCCCCCGAATTTTCCGCATCAACCTCCACTTTTAGTTTCA
Source organism: Flavobacterium sp. (assembly GCA_044373885.1). Lineage (GTDB taxonomy): Bacteria > Bacteroidota > Bacteroidia > Flavobacteriales > Flavobacteriaceae > Flavobacterium. Next base: position 2,449 of record JBIPNF010000274.1, read on the forward strand.
CAAATCCTTCGTTTTCGGCACGAAGCATTGCTAATAATCGGTGTGAAGGTGTCTTGGTTAAATTTTCTGACCAATCGAAATATTGATTGAATTTTTGAGCTGCTTCGTCTTCTTTTTTAGTTTTTACCACCTTGGTTGTAATACTTGCTTTCCGCTGATACAAACTCCTCAACTGCTTCCGAACATAAATATTTTCATTAATCCATTCGGCAATAATATCCCGTGCGCCTTGCAACGCATCGTCTTCATTTACAACATTTGCATTCAAATATTGAGTCGAAATAAAATCGACATCATCATTATTTTGTGCCATTATTATTTTTGCCAAAGGCTCCAATCCATTTTCTCGCGCTACATCCGCCTTGGTTTTTTTCTTCTTTTTATAAGGTAAATAAAAATCTTCCAATTCTTGCAAATCAAAACTTTGTTGGATTTTTCCCTTTAATTCTGGAGTAAGCGCCTTTTGCTCTTCAATTGCTTTTAAGATGGCTTCTTTACGTTTTACAAGTATTTCATACTCTTTTTGAAACTTGGCGATTT
>JBIPNF010000275.1:0-2979 GCA_044373885.1 Flavobacterium sp.
GATTAAGCTCCTTCTCATTTTCCTTTTCAGTTTCCTTTTTCTTCAAAATACTCTATTTATCTTTATAAGAAATCATCGTATTCATTTTGTTCAATCAATTATTAAATTATTAAACAAAACTATAGTTAACCGATAATTATTTATTATTACACATGATATTGAAAGAAATAATTACCTCTTAAATACACTGAAATTAATAGAAAATTGCTTGATAATTTTTATACGAATACTCTTGTTTTAGAACAATTTATTGATTAAAAAATACTTTCACTCATACCCTTCTCAATAAAGTTACAAAACTATTTTTATAATAAAAAAATAGTTTTTCACTTGAATAGGGAATTTATTATTAGTTGCCCTTTTTTTGATTTTGAGTAGTAAAAAACAATAATATCCAAGAAAAACACAAAATATAATTGGCTTAAAAAGGCGTAATTATACTATTTTGAAAAAATAAATTTTATTCTAGTTCTGAAAAAACGAATTTACCAATGAATTTGAATACGCATAAATCGCGTTTAGAGAAAGAAAAGTGAGAGGAGAAAGTGGCACAAATAATATTGAGAGGAACGAGAACTTCCAAGGTCTTTTTTGAACTTATTAAAAATAATACGAATTGTTTATAAAGACAAATTCTTTAATTGTTCCAAAAAAAGCTATTTTATCAACAACAATTGATGTCGGTTTGGAATTGTATTCCTTGGCTTTTTTTATAGCTGATTTTCATTTGACTCAAAATGAAAGTATTCCTTAAATATCAAAAATAACCCGCTTTAACTTACAAAAACATTTACGAAAAATAAATATATTGTAAGGACCAATACAACCAATTCTTTTAATTTGAATCGTAATAGAGTGTTATTTTTATTGCCTTTTAAAAAACACTAGAATTACTATAAAAAAAAAATAATTTAATCGTACATTTGCAAACGAAACATCGCGGGATAGAGCAGTAGGCAGCTCGTCGGGCTCATAACCCGAAGGTCACAGGTTCGAGTCCTGTTCCCGCTACTAAGTCGTACCGAAAACCTCTAAAGAAATTTAGAGGTTTTTTGATGACATTTCCTCAATAAAATATTCTAGAAAATCTAACATCTGGTTTGAAGATAAATCAATATCGCCCACGGTATGGGACAAGTCTTTTTTTTTAGATTTGTCCCATTTTTTTACCTCGGGAAGCCCTATTTAAACTGGAAATTTTCAAAAAAACGAATTGATATCTGCGGTTCGAACTTTTATTATTTTAAATCAATTTTCTCATTATTATATTTCATAGGACAAGTTCCTGTAATCTCTTTAAACGTGGAGAAAAAAGGATTATAGGATGAATAACCAACTTTCAAAGCCAAAGCGTCTAATTTATGGGTAAATAAATATCCCGATTCTATAAGTGCTATAGCATCATAAGTACGAACTCTTTTAACAAAATCAGCATAACTAATTTTAGAATGATATTTGAAAATAAAATTAATATGACTTTTAGGAATATTTAATTTTTCAGCAAGTTCCGATTTTGGAGTTTTATTATTTCTAAACCATTTTTCTTTTAATGCTACTTTTTCTATACAACTTATTTGTTTATTCAAATTAACATATACTTTGTTTTTCAATTCATTGTCTTGGATGTTATTCAAATCACTTTTTAGAGTTAAAATCCAAATATCCGTTAAAGAAAACTTCGTGAAATTTTCATCTTTAATATTATTATACAAAGCATTGTATCCAAATAGTAATTCTGGAGAAGTCCAAATTTTAATTAAAATTATTACAAATAAACATCCTAAAATCCAACTATTATTTTCTCCATATGAAAAATCAACATTAAATAAATCTAAAAAAGCAGTTAGAAAAAGTCTAATTGCAATAAAAACAATAAGCACAAACAGAAAATTTATCCATTTTTTTATTTTTTTATTTTTATTAAATACAATTATATTGTTTTTTTTTATATTCCAAATCGTATTTTTTAATAGAAAAATTGCCAAAAAAAGATAAAAAAGATAATATACACAATAAGTAAAGTAAAAGTAATAGGAAGAATATTTACCTAAAATTTGAAAATAATTATTTATTAAAATAAAACATGAAAATAAAAACGGGAATATAAAATGTTTTAACTCTTTTGAATAGTGTGTTTTTGTATTAACAATCAAATTTTGCAAGTGTAAATATATTGTGGGTATTATAATTATAAAAAATGATTTATAATAAAAATAGGGTCTCAAACTATCAAAAAAATAAAATAATGCTTCGAGAATAAACTTCAATGAAACTAAAAATAAAAAAAATAAAAAAAATAAATTAATACTACGATTTGACTTGTAATTTATGTTAAGTATCAAACATGTAATTACCCCAAGCAATCCTACTATTATGTAAAAAAAATTTAGAAGCATAGTTGAAAATAGTATTTTGTTTTTAAATCGTTAAAAATATTTATGTAGAATTATTTCTACACAAAAGTAGTCACTTTATTTTCAAAAGATAAAAAAAGTAGTTGCTAAATATTTGAAATCGTTTACTTGAAAATCAAAAAAAATATGTAAGACTATTTAGTTGTAATTTTTTTATAAATCTATTTATAAGTTTGCAAAAAGATTAAAACAAAACTATGAAAAAAGCATTAAAAATATTTTTTTTACTACTTATATGTAATGGCTATTCTCAAACACTTCATCATCAAATGATAAGCGCACAAGGCGGTAATGCCGTTACGCAATCTGGCATAATAGTAAAATATACTGTTGGGCAACAATCTGTTACAGGAACTAAAGCTGGAAATGTAATTTTACAACAAGGTTTTCAACAAAGCAATTGGGATACAATTATTGCTGCAAATAATGTAGTATTAGTAAACACCACAACGTTTCCAAATCCATTTATTGATAGCGTCAATTTCCAATTTTCGGCACCAATATCTGGTCCCATCAAAATTTCATTATTTGACGTAATGGGAAGACTAGTTTATTACAAAGAAAA
>JBIPNF010000276.1:0-2946 GCA_044373885.1 Flavobacterium sp.
TTTCCTGTGGATTCGGCTTTGCGATTTGCCAAAGAAGATGATTTCATGGATTGGGGACACCGACTTAAAATTCACGGATTGGATTTGCGACATATTCCGAGTGTGGAAATTTTCTGCAATTTTATCGAGCAAAAATACGAGCGTTTGGATATTTTAATTAATAATGCCGCTCAAACCGTGCGGCGACCAGCAGGATTTTATGCTCATTTAATGGAAAACGAGGAACGACCAATGGCTACTTTGCCAATAAATGCTCAAAATTTATTATTGGACCATGCCAATTGTCTTGATGAATTAAAAGTTTTGACAACTGGATTTTCATCCAATGAAAATATGCCGGTAACTTGGCACGGACCAGAGCCTGGAATTGGTTTGCGGGCTTCCGCTAAATTATCTCAAATTCCGTATTCTTTCGATAAGGCATTGGTGGCAACCGAAGTTTTCCCAGAAGGAAAATTAGATGCCGATTTGCAACAAGTCGATTTGCGAAAAACCAACAGTTGGCGATTGAAATTGGGACAAATCGAAACCACCGAAATGATTGAAGTGCAATTGGTAAATTCTGTTGCGCCTTTTGTGTTGTGCAACCGCCTTTCGGAAGTGATGAAAAAAGACAATACAGGCAAAAAACACATTATCAATGTCTCGGCAATGGAAGGGAAGTTTTACCGTGATTTCAAGGAAGACCGCCACCCACATACTAATATGGCGAAAGCCGCTTTGAACATGCTAACCCATACCGCTGCTGGAACTTTGGCAAAAGACGGAATTTTTATGAATGCCGTAGATACGGGTTGGGTAACCGACGAAGATCCTGCCGAATTAGCCAAAAGAAAACAAGATGAGCAAGATTTTCAACCTCCTTTGGACATTGTTGACGGCGCAGCACGCGTTATGGATCCTTTGTTTGACGGAATTAATTCAGGGAAACATTGGTGCGGAAAATTTTTGAAAGATTATGGGCCGATAGCTTGGTAAGTACCCTCCCCAGCCCTCCCCGAAGGGGAGGGAGCCTAAATGGGAAACTCGTAACGGATAAAAAACACAACAGAATTAGATTTTGTTGTGTTTTTTTACAATTTTTTTCTTTGAAAATCTGTGTTTTATTACATATTATTTTTCACTAATTTTCACTAATTTTTTGTGAATCTTCGTGTTTTCTCTTCGTGAACCTTCGAGAAATAGTATTCAATAAGAAATTCCTTGTTTTCCAATAAAATTAAAAAGCTCGGACTATAAATCCGAGCAATTGGGCTATTCAGTTGAATAAACTGCAAAATGAATTTGCATTTATTATTTGCCTTTTTTTGGCGACTGAAGTGCTAAGGCAAATGCTATTCCAAATAATAGCGTTATTAGCCCTGCAAAATATGGGATTAGGTTAGACATCTTTGCTGTTTTGTATTAGTTTTAAATAAATACCAAATGCTAATATTGAAGGAACCCAAATTCCAATAAATATCGCTTGATCCTTGTTACCCTGAAAATATAAAATCTCTGAAAAAATTAGAGAAAGCAATGCAGAAATGAATAAAAGTTTATCGGAAAAGGTGAATTTTTTTAACATTTTGTAATTTTAAAATTGTTTATAATAATATTCCAGTAAATCTATGAACATAAAATGAGTATTTTTTATTTACGTGAATTTTTATAAAAACATTAAGTGTTGTTGTAGCAGTTTATCTTGAAAATTCAAATCCAGTGCTTTTCAATCAATTATCGTTCAACTATATATGAATATTTTAAAAAACAAAATCCCCAACACATTAGACGTTTCCGCTAAAATGGTGGGAATTATTACAATCCTAAATCTCTATTTGGTTCTTGTTTAAGTTAGTGAGTTTCCATTTTACTCGAAAGCTCAAACCATCGTTCTTCTTTCGCTTCCATTTTGGTAATGATATTTTTCAACTCATTTGCCTTTTTCTCAATATCATTTTCATCTACTTTTCCGTCTGAGAATAATTGCTCAATTTTGGCTTTGTCAATTTCTAAATCCTTGATTTCTCTTTCTATTTTCTGAAATTCTTTCTGCTCGTTAAAAGTCAAATTCCCTGTTGGATTGTTTTGTTTCCAATCTTTTTTCTCCAACTTATTGTCTTCTTTTTGAGCCACATCGGCACTGTCTTCATACGCTCTAAAATCAGAATAATTCCCAGGGAAATTTTCTATCACACCCTGACCTCTAAAAACAAATAAATTATCAACGATTTTATCCATAAAATACCTGTCGTGAGAAACCACCAACAAGCAACCAGGATAATCCAAAAGGAAACTTTCCAAAACATTCAAGGTAACAATATCCAAATCATTTGTTGGCTCATCAAGAATCAAAAAGTTAGGATTCTGAATTAAAACCGTGCATAAATACAAACGTTTCAACTCGCCACCACTCAATTTTTCTACATAATCATATTGTTTTTTGCTGTCAAATAAAAACCGTTCCAATAATTGCGAAGCCGAAATAATTTTCCCTTTCGTCAACGGAATATATTCGCCGTATTCCTTAATCACATCAATCACGCGCTGTCCCGGTTTTGGATTGATTCCACTTTGCGTGTAATACCCAATTTTTATCGTTTCACCAACAACCACTTTTCCACCGTCAAGCGGAAGTGTTCCTGTTAGCAAGTTCAAAAAAGTAGATTTTCCAGTTCCATTTTTCCCAATAATCCCAATGCGTTCGCCCCGTTGAAAATCGAAGTTGAAATTATCCAATATCACGTGATCCTTGAATTTCTTAGAGATTTTGTGAAGCTCAATAATTTTGCTCCCCATACGTTCCATGTTAATCTCCAATTCTACCACATTCTCCCGACGGCGACTTTGCGCTTTTTCCTTAATTACATAAAAATCATCCTGCCGCGATTTCGACTTGGTGGTTCGCGCTTTTGGTTGGCGGCGCATCCATTCTAATTCTTTTACAAATAAGTTTTGAGCCTTATC
>JBIPNF010000074.1:0-10201 GCA_044373885.1 Flavobacterium sp.
ATATCGACAACCGTTTTTAACGACCCACCACCATCATCACGAACGTCCAAAACAATTCCGTTTACACCTTCTTTTTTTAAACGTTCTACTTCAATTGTCATATCTTTTCCTGCATCTCTTCCATCAGAATTTTCAAAATTGATGTAAAACTTAGGTAAATATATTATACCATATTTCAAACCATTTTTCTCAACAATACTTGATTTTAGGTAGGTTTCTTCAATCTCAATTTCGTCACGAATTAACGAAATTACTTTTATTGAACCGTCTGTTTTTTTAATTGTTAAATGAACTTCCGTGCCTTTTGGACCTTTGATTTTCTTTACCACATCGTCAATTTTCATGCCCACTACATCCACTGGTTCGCTATCCCCTTGTGCCACTTTTAGAAAAATATCCCCAATTTCTAATTCTTTTCCTCTCCAAGCGGGACCTCCAGAAATCAATTCTATAATTTCGGTAAAATCATTTTTCTTTTGAAGTCTTGCGCCAATTCCGAAAAATGTACCCGACATGCTCACGTCAAAACGTTCTTTTTCTTCAGGAGCAAAATAAGTAGTATGTGGGTCAAATCGCTCTGCAATTGTATTTATGTAAACGGCAAACCAATCGTCTCTTTTTAAATCATTTATAAATCCAAAATACTCATTCATTGATTTCAGTGAACTCTCACGAGTTTCTTTTTCGATTTGCTCAAATGTTTTTGGGGTTTTGTCAACTATTTTTTCGATTTTTTTAGAATCTATAGAATCTTTATTGTCTTTTACAACTCCATTTTTCTTGTCTTCTTCTAATTTTAATCGATCGGTAAGAGAAGCCAATGTAGATAACTTAATTTGTTTTCTCCATTTTTCTTTTAGTTCAGCAACTGAATTGGCATATGGTAATTTTTCATAATCAGCATTAAATTCTTCGTCAATCTTATAATCAATTGGCTTGTCTAAAATGGTCTTATAGTAGCTTTTGCTTTCTTCAATACGTTTCATCAAACGCGTGTAAGTCAAATCGAAAAAGGTCAAATCCTTATTTTTTATTTGATCGTCCAAATCAGTTTCATATTTAGAAAACTCATCAATATCCGATTGTAAAAAAAATCTTCTTGTTGGATCTAATGCCTTTAAAAATTCTTTATAAACTCCTTTTGAAAAGGTATCGTCAATTGCAGCGGGACTGTAATGTCCTTTTTCAATAACAAAAGTTAATAATTCTAATAATAATTTGTCTTTTTCAGGATCTCCTTTTTGCTTTGGCATAAAACTCCAAAGTGCTATGGATAAAGCAAGAACAGCTCCTATAATCTTATAATTCCTTTTCATAAAATTCAAAAATGTATTCATTAATTTTTTATCTAAAGTACACAAAAAAATTTGCCAAGAAATATCGATTTGGCTAATTTTTTGTTAAAGATACAAAAATAGCATCATCCAACTAAAATTGATTATTTTTACATCATAAAAATCACATAAAAATGAGCAAACCTTTGATATTAGTTACAAATGATGATGGAATTACGGCTCCTGGAATCCGGGCTTTAATTTCTGTAATGTCAGAAATTGGAACTGTTATTGTAGTTGCCCCCGATAAGCCTCAAAGTGCAATGGGACACGCAATTACATTAAATAGTACGCTATTTATCAATAAGGTTTCTAAGGAAAATGCTATAGTAACAGAATACAGTTGTTCGGGAACTCCCGTAGATTGTGTGAAATTGGCCGTTAATGAAATTCTTCACAGAAAACCAGATTTGTGTGTATCAGGAATAAATCACGGATCCAATTCTTCAATAAATGTAATTTATTCAGGAACGATGAGTGCTGCTGTTGAAGCTGGAATTGAAGGAATTCCCGCTATTGGTTTTTCATTATTAGATTACGATTGGAATGCTGATTTTGACGCTATAAAACCTTACATCAGAAAAATAACTTTAGAAGTTTTAGAAAAAGGAATGCCCGAAAATGTTGTTTTCAATGTCAATTTTCCGAAATTGAAAGAGAATGACATTAAGGGAATAAAGATTTGTCGTCAAGCGAAAGCCATTTGGATGGAGAAATTTGATAAGAGAATCACACCGCAAGGAAAAGATTACTATTGGCTTACGGGTGAATTTGTTAACCAGGACAAAGGCGAAGATACAGACGAATGGGCATTGGAAAACGCCTATATTTCTGTGGTTCCTGTTCAATTTGACTTAACTGCGCACCATACAATCCAACAATTAAACACTTGGAATTTATAATAATATGAAAAGAATAGATTTATTTTACGGTATTATTATCGGAATAATTGCCTCTTTTATAGGCTGTTATCTATTCATTGTAGCTTTTACTCCCTACTCTTTTTTAGGCGGGCTTCAAATCTTAAAATTCGAAGGTAAATTAGGGAAAATCATCACGCTTGGAGCCATATTAAATTTGGTTTTGTTCTTTGGACTATTAAAATTTGACAAAGAGTTAATGGCTCGTGGAGTACTATTGGCGATGATTATATTAACCGTTATCACTTTATTTGTATAATTAAATTCAGAAGTATTAAATCTATATTCTATGAAATACTACATTATTGCAGGAGAAGCTTCGGGAGATTTGCACGGTTCAAATCTGATGAAGGCTTTGTATAAAGAAGATGCAAGTGCTGAAATTCGTTTTTGGGGTGGTGATTTAATGCAAAATGAGGGCGGAACTTTGGTGAAACATTATCGAGAATTATCTTTTATGGGATTCATTGAAGTAGTCTTCAATTTAAAAACCATTTTAAACAATATCAAAATCTGCAAAAAAGACATTCAAGAATTTCAACCAGATGTTCTTATTTTTATTGATTATCCTGGTTTTAATATGCGAATTGCAAAATGGGCAAAGGAATTAGGAATGAAAACGCATTATTATATTTCACCACAAATTTGGGCTTGGAAAGAAAATCGAATTACTGATATTAAGCGAGATGTTGATAAAATGTATGTTATTTTGCCTTTTGAGAAAGATTTCTATGAGAAGAAACATCATTTCCCTGTTGAATTTGTTGGGCATCCATTAATAGATGCCATTCAAAACAGAACAACTGTTGATGAAGTTGCTTTTAGAAAAGAACACAATTTAGACGAAAAACCAGTTATAGCGCTTTTGCCGGGAAGTCGGAAACAAGAAATCACAAAAATGTTAAGCGTAATGCTGAGCGTTGTAAATGATTTTCCTGAATATCAATTTGTAATTGCTGGCGCACCAAGTCAGGAATATTCGTTTTATGCTCCTTTTTTAAAAACCAAAAACAGTCATTTTATTTCCAATAAAACGTATGATTTATTAAGTGTTTCATTTGCCGCTTTGGTTACTTCTGGAACGGCAACATTGGAAACGGCATTGTTTAAAGTTCCAGAAGTAGTTTGTTACAAAGGAAGTTGGGCATCTTACCAAATCGCGAAAAGAATAGTGACTTTAAAATACATTTCCTTGGTCAATTTAATTATGGATAAGGAAGTTGTAACCGAATTAATCCAGGATAATTGCACTACTAAAAATATCAAATTAGAACTTCAAAAGCTATTGGAACCTAATAATAGAAAGCAAGTTTTGGAATATTATAATGAATTAGAAACGCAATTGGGTGGAAGTGGTGCAAGTGAAAAAACGGCAAAATTGATTGTAAAGAATATCAGTTAAATTTGATTAAATATTAAATAACTAAATTTGCATAAATTAATTCTTTTGAAAAAACTACTCTACTTATTTATTATTTTGACTTTTTTTGCCAGTTGCAAAACTACTTCAATAATAATTACCTCAAAATCTGAGGCAGAAAAAAGAGGTTTTTATCAGACTCCAGAAGGGATAATTGTTATAAAAACTGAAAAACAAAACAGGGCTGTTTCAAATGTAAAACCATCAAAAAAAGTACCTGAAAAGGAACCAAAAAAAGACATAAAAAGCAGATTAAGTGCTGAAGATAAATCGGATGATTTTGATGTTTCTAACAGCGATACTACTTATTTAGTCGCACAATTGATTAATGCCGCCTCAGAGAATTTAGGTGCAAATTACAGAAGTGGTGGTGCTACCCCCGATGGATATGATTGTTCCGGATTAATGTTTGCTACGTTTAGTAAATTTGACATTATACTTCCTAGGTCATCTAATGAAATGTCACGATTAGGAACGGTTTTGAACCCCGAAGAAATTAAAAAGGGCGATTTAATTTTTTTTCGTACCAATGGAAGAAAAATAATTAATCATGTTGGAATGGTAACGGAAGTGTTGCCTAATGAAATCAAGTTTATTCATTCTGCAACCTCGAAAGGGGTTATTATTTCCTCAACAAAAGAGCCGTATTACACTAAAACTTTTGCGCAAGCCAACCGCATTTATTCCACTTTGTAAAATATAGATAAATTCACTACTTTCGGTAAATGAAAGCACTTCAATTTCCTTTAACGAGAATTACCCTTTGGTTTGTTTTTGGAATTTTCTTTTCTGCAAATTTTACAATTAATCCGAAGCTTATTTTTTTTCTTGTTGCCGTTTCTTTAACCGCAACTTTACTGGCTTTATATTTCTCAAATAAAGATTTCAAGCAGAAAGTCTATTTTGGAATTTCAACATACATTTTAGCTTTTTTAATTGGAATTACCACGCAAATTGTACATACTGATTCCTTCCAAAAAGACAATTACATTCATCAGATAACCAATAATTCAGAGGAACATCTGGTTGAAGTAGTTTTGCGACAAAAACTAAAAAGTTCTATATTAAACGATCGTTTCATTGCTTTAGTAAAACGGATAGACAATAAAGAAAGTTCGGGTAAAATGGTTGTGAATTTTCATAAAATAAAAGGAAATTCCCAGCTTCAAATTGGTGCTAATTTTCAAATTAAAGGCGTTGTTTTTAAACATAAAAATCCAATTAATCCTGATCAATTTGATTACGGAAAGTACCTGACGAATAAATCTATTTTGAGCCAAATGTTTGTCGATTCTTATGAAATAAAAATAGGCAAAAAAATGGATAAAGACATTTGGTATTACTCAGACTTTCTCCGAAATAAAATTCTGAATAACCTCGAAAAAAGCAAATTTTCAAAGGAAGAATTGCATGTTGTAGCGGCTTTGATTTTAGGCCAACAACAAGATATTTCAACTGAAATATTGCACGATTATCAATTTGCAGGAGCCATTCATATTCTATCGGTTTCAGGATTGCATGTTGGTTTTATTTTGCTATTTATCACCTTTTTATTAAAACCATTGCGCAAAAACAAAGTTGGAAACGCCATCCGATTGATCACTATAATTACATCGCTTTGGAGTTTTGCAATCTTAGCGGGACTTTCACCTTCGGTTGTACGTTCTGTGACAATGTTTTCGTTTGTTGCCATTGGAATGCATTTAAAAAGAAGCACCAATATTTATCATACTTTAATGGTTTCGATATTGTTAATTTTACTTTTTGAACCTTCTTTTTTGTTTGATGTAGGATTTCAATTGAGTTATGTAGCGTTGTTCTTTATCTTTTGGTTACAGCCATTATTAGAAAATTTATGGACCCCCAATAATAAAATAGTATTTTATTTCTGGGAGATTTTAACCGTTTCTTTTGCGGCACAAATCGGCGCTTTCCCATTAAGTATCTATTATTTTCATCAGTTTCCCGGCTTGTTTTTTGTGACCAATTTAATAATTATTCCTTTTTTGAGTGTTATTATGGCTTTGGGAGTTTTTGTAATGGTTTTGGCAGCGTTTGATTATGTTCCTGAAATTCCCGCAAAAATATTAGAATACAGTATCTATTTTTTAAATAAAACTATCAATTGGGTTGCTTCATTCGAACAATTTATTATAAAGGACATTCCGTTCAATTGGCAAATGCTTTGGAGTTTGTATGTATTAATTATTGCAGTTGTTATCTGGTTCAAGCGACCCAATTTCAACAAATTGGCATTGGCACTAATCACAATATTACTTTTTCAAAGTACTTATTTCGTTACCCAATGGAACAACCAACAGCAAAAAGAATGGATCGTATTTAATGTAAAGAAAAAAACGTTAATCACAGAAAGAATAGGCGAGGGGGTAACTATTTTTTGTAATGATAGTGTTCAAAAGGAGGTCGTAAATAACCCAACATTAAAATCGTATTTGGTTGCCAATTTCAGTGCAATCACTACGGCTAAAAAGCTACAAAATCTGTACTATTTTAATAATAAAAAAATATTAATAATAGATAGTTTGGGCGTTTACCAAAAAGAAATTCACCCCGATATTATTGTGCTTGTTCAATCTCCAAAACTGAATTTGGAACGGTTATTTCAAACGTATAAACCTGAAATAGTTATTGCCGATGCCTCTAATTTTAAAACGTATATAAATGTTTGGGAAGCAACCTGTAGAAAAGAGAAAATCCCTTTTCACGCTACTGGCGAAAAGGGATTCTTTAGATTGAATTAAAAATTTATTTCTTTTTTATAATTCCATTGGCAACATTCAACCAATTTGCAGGACCGCCAGCAAGATATCCTGTACTTCCTAATTTGTCGAAATTAACTTTTCCATCATTTGTAGTTGCATTTACAAACCAAACGGTTGGATATCCCTGTACAGCAAAAAACTGTTGTAATTCATTGTTTTGAGCTGTTAATTCTGCAGATAAAGCAGTTCTTCTTGGAAAATCTAATTCTACAAGAACGACATTGTCTTTTGCCCAAGTAGCAAATTCTGGTTTTTTGAAAACTTCCGTTTGCAAACGAATGCACCATCCACACCAATCGCTTCCTGTAAAGAAAAGCAGTAATGGTTTTTTAGTTTTTTTTGAAATTTCCATCGCTTTGTTAAGGTTGTTGTTCCAAACGAGTTCTTGCGCTTCAACAGCATAAGAACCAACTACAAGTAATAAAGTGATAAGTATCTTTTTCATAATTTTTTTGTTTTAATTTGATTGTCAAAAATAATGCCGAAATATCGGAAATTTATTTGACTTCTTGCATTAATTTTTTCACTAATGGCGAAATTAGTATTAAAATTAAACCCGCAATTAAAGCATATAGCGCAAGTTGATTATAGCCGTCTGCATAAACAACTAATTTCTCAGCATTGGTTGCGTTTTCTGAAGCACTTGCAATATTAGCTCCTAATAAACCTGCAAAATATTGTCCGTAAGCACTTGCTAAATACCAAATTCCCATCATTACTGCCTGAGTTTTTTGGGGTGACAATCTTGACATAGCACTTAATCCTATTGGTGACAAACATAATTCTCCAAATGTAATTATAAACCATCCAAACGTAAATAAATTAAGAGAGGTTTTCCCGCTTGGGTCTGCAAAAAATTTAGTATAATAAAATATCCAAAATCCCCCAGCCAAAAACAAAAATCCAAGACCAAATTTCACAACAGTATTTGGTTCTATTTTTCTTTTATGCATCCAAATCCACAACAACCCAATTAAAGTTGCAAAAATAATCACGAATAATGAATTAGCAGAATTGTTAACCCCATTTGGACTAACTTGTATCCCTAATAGCGTGTTGTGCAAATTATTAACCGCAAACAAACTCAATGAACCCCCGCTTTGTTCAAAGAAGGCCCAAAAGAAAATGGAAAAAATAATCAATACTAGTGCGGCTAATAGTTTTTTGTTTTCTGATGCAGAAAAACTTCGCATTTCGTAAAATAAGTAGAGTATGGATGCAGGTCCAATTACCATCATGAAATAATCGGTATATACAGTATTAGCTACCATTAAAATAATTGCCGGGATGATTGCTAATGAACCAATATAGGTTACAATTTCAATAAATCTTCTTTTAGGTTTTTTCAAATGCAGCAATGGAGAAAGACCAATTTCGCCTAAACTTTTTTGAGTTTGCGTAAAAGTAAGTAAGCTTATTATCATTACAATAGCTGCAAAACCAAAAGCAAAATTCCATCTCAGATTTTCTGGTACAAACCCGCTCCATAGTGAACCTTCTGCAACAGCTATACAAATATAGCCTCCAATTAAGGCTCCTAAATTTACACCCGCATAAAAAAGGGAAAATCCAGCATCTTGCCGTACATCATTTTCTTTGTATAATTGGCCTACCATCGAAGAAATATTAGGTTTAAAAAAACCTGTTCCTATAATGGTAAAACTTATCCCCAAGAAAAAAAATTGTTTTGGATCGATAGAAAGAATAACACTACCCACAATCATCAACAAACCGCCCCAAAAGAGAGATTTTCTTAATCCGAGAATTTTATCTGCAAATAATCCCCCAATAAATGGAAAAGCATATACAAATGCCTGAGTCGCTCCATATTGTAAGTTGGTGGTTTTTTCGTCCATCATCAACTGATTAACCATAAAAACGGCCAACATTCCTCGCATTCCATAAAAACTGAAACGTTCCCACATTTCACTTAAAAACAAGTACCACAATTGTTTTGGATATTTTCCTTTAAAATTTTGTATTTGATCTATTGTGATTTGATTATCCATATTTTTAATTAATTCCATTTTCTTTCATTACTTTATTTAAGTTTTTCACTAAGGCAAACATCAATAAAGTAGCAAACATTAATAATCCGAAATTTACCCAAAAGAAATTAGCTTTATCATCATAAGTATCCCACATGCTTGCCAAAACTCCGCTCAATTTATTTCCAATTGATGTTGATAAAAACCATCCGCCCATCATTAAAGCAGTAATGTTTTTTGGTGATAATTTTGACACAATTGACAATCCCATTGGGCTTAGAAATAATTCTCCAATAGTAATAATTCCGTAATTGGCAACTAACCACCAAACCGAAACTTTTTCTGAGCCGTTATTTCCAATATGAACTGCGGCAACCATTATCAAAACCGACAAGGCAGAAATTAATAATCCAAAGGCGATTTTTGTTGGTGTTGACGGTTCTTTTTTTCTACTTCTTAAAAATGTAAAAAAGGCAACTACCAATGGCGTTAAGATTATTACCCAACCCGGATTAATTGATTGGCTTAAATTGGTTGCCCAAACACTTATTTTACTACCTTCTTCGGGCAATTTTTCCTTAGAAACATTTCTAAAATAAATTGGATAATCCTCTACTTTTACAACTTCCCCATTTTCTTTTTGAAGTCTAAATTTATCGTCGTATAGTTCTGTGGATGCTTTTTCGTAAGTGATTTCTTTGGACTGAACTAAAGTTGAAAACACGTTTTTAGTTGTCCCAGTAACTTCTCGGTCGGTATATCGGTCTGCCCAAGTTGTTAATGCCGAACCGTTTAATTTGAACACTGCCCAGAATAAAATTACGACTGCAAAAATAGATAATAAAGCTCCAATTGGTCGTTTGTCCTCTGTTTTGGCTTTAAAATATAAACTTCCATAAAAGAAAACTATTGGAATACAGGCAAAAACAAAGGCATCGGTACTGTCCGAGCCAAAAACAGAACTGTTAGAATTGAATTCAGAAGTTACCCCTTTTAGAAACCATCCAATAACCCCAAAAATGACTGATGGTAAAAGGATGAAAAGTACAATTTTAGAAAAAGGCATATCTCCGGGTTGGATTCCTTTCTTTTCAGTTTTGTTCCCATAGTGTTTCGTGCCTAAAAGAAAGACGATTACCCCAACAAACATTCCTAAACCCGCTGCCATAAATGCATATTGCCAACCCAGTAAAATTTGTAGAGCGGCACCAAAGAAATTACAGATAAAAGCACCTACATTAATTCCCATATAGAAAATGTTATAGCCTTCATCTTTTTTGTCAATGTATTTATCTTCGTTATAAAAATTACCTAATAAGGTAGAAATATTCGGTTTAAAAAAACCGTTACCTACTATCACTAAAGTCATTGCTAGATATAGCATTGGTAGGCTATGAATTCCCATCATAAAATAACCAGCTCCCATCATAATTCCGCCAATGACAATCGATTTTCGATATCCCAAGTATCTATCCGCAACCAAACCACCAATGAAAGGAGTCAAGAACACCAATGCGATGAAAGTTCCATATAAATCTGAAGCCTCTTTTTCTGTCATGGCAAAACCAGCCTCAACGTCTTTTAGATAAAGCGTGAAAATTCCAATCATTAAATAATAGCCAAAACGTTCCCACATTTCAGACAAAAACAAATAAGGTAAAGCTTTTGGGTGATTTTTCCACATAGTAATTTGATTTAAAAAACAAACCTACAAGAATTTCTTGTAGGTTTGAAAGATATAAAAATATTTTTATTG
>JBIPNF010000277.1:0-2910 GCA_044373885.1 Flavobacterium sp.
TACGTCTTTTATGTCCAAAAACATATGCAAGAGGTTTTTCCAAATACTGTTTCTTATAACCGATTTGTTGAATTGGTTCTATCTATCCTTTTACAAATGATTATGTTTGCAAAAACCTGCTGTTTAGGTAGTTGTGCTGGTATTTTCTTTAGATTCAACTCCAATTATAGTATGCATAAACAAAAGAATATCACGAAATAAAGTTTTCAAAAAGCATAGCTACGGCTTGGAAATCAACAATGGGATTGTTTCACGGTTTTAAGGTTCATATTGTCATCAATGACAAACGAGAACTTCTGAGTTTTTGTGTAACTTAAGCAAACGTAAATGATCGTGAATCATTTAAAAAAGAAGGTTTTTTGAAAGATATATTTGGAAAATTATTTACAGACAAAGGCTATATTTCTGAAAAATTGCAAAGCCACTATTTGTTGACGGCATAGAACTGATAACGAGCATTCGTAACAATATGAAAAATAGCCTAATGCTAATGAGCGATAAGATATTATTGTGTAAAAAATCTGTAATTCCAACAGTTAATGATGAATTAAAATATATTTGTCAAGTTGAACACTCAAGACATCGCTCTGTTATTAATTTTATGTGTAATCTAATTAGGGAATAATTTATATCAATTTTACCAAAAAAAACAGGAATTAAATTTGAATCACTGAAAAACAATCAATTAACATTGTATTAATAATCTAACTCAGGTTTGAAACGATAATCGCGCTTTCGACTTTCGGTTTTTGACATTTTTAGTTTATTATATATATTCGTTTATTTTCTTTTCGTCTTTTTTAACCGCAAAGACCATAAAGTTTTTTTGCAAAGGGCGTAAGGGAAAAATATTTTAAATTTTAAATTCTGATTTCGCAAATTTTTTTAGCCACGAATTATACTAATTAGCACAAATTTTAAAAGTCTTTTATCTCTTCGTCTGCTAATAATTTGAACGTCAACCGATGGTATTTCGTCACGCCATATTTCAAAATTGCTTCTCGATGTTCTTTTGTAGGGTAGCCTTTGTTTTGCTTCCAATTGTACATGGGGAATTCCTCGTGAATAGTATCCATATATTCATCACGATAGGTTTTTGCTAAAATAGAAGCTGCGGCAATACTCATGAATTTTGAATCTCCTTTAATAATTGAAGTACTCGGAATCGACTTCAGAATTTGTAGTTCGGCTGTAGTAAAAATTTTCCCGATTTTATTTTTATGGCTTCCTTTAGAAAGTAAAGGGCGGTTGCCGTCAACAATAATATGATTCGGAACTACATTCAACTTCAAAATGCTCTCTTGCATTGCTTTTAATGAAGCGTTTAGAATATTTATTTCATCAATTAGTAAGGGTTCTAAGTGCGTCACAGAAAATGACAATGCTTCTCCTATTATAATAGGTCTAAGAATTTCCCGATTTTTTTCTGAAAGTTGCTTGGAATCATTAAGTAATGCATTGGTAAAATGGTGTGGTAATATTACAGCAGCAGCAGTAACAGGGCCAGCAAGACATCCACGACCTGCTTCATCTGTTCCAGCTTCAAAACAACTTTCTAAAAAATGACTTCTTAGCATTAATTTAATTTTGATAAAAGTATAAAAATCTAAAGAAATAGATGCGAAATTAGTATGTTTTTTATCTACAACTGTATAATAATTCAAGCTATCTTTAATTAGTTTAATATTAGTTAAAAAAATATTTTATTTAAAATAATTTGTTTTGTTAATAAATTATTAATAGTTTTGCTCTATAACTAACTCAAATAAATTAATATGGAATTAAAAATTAAATGGATTTTAACGCTAATTGTTGCGTTTTCTATGCAATTATCTTTTGCTCAAGAGAAAATTGTTAAAGGTGTAGTTTCGGACGACTTTGGGCCAATTGTTGGAGCTTCTGTTACAATAAAAGGTACCAAAAACACTGTTATTACAGACATTGATGGAAATTATTCCATTCAAGCAAAGCCCGGTAATGTATTGCTAATCTCTTTTGTAGGTTCTGTTGCGCAGGTAACGGTGGGGGCTAAAAATGTTTATAATGTTGTTCTAAATGCAATTTCTCTTAACGAAGTTGTTATAACAGAGGGATATAATAAAACAAAAACTAGAGTAAAAACTGCTACTGCATCGACAATTGTTTCGGCTGAAACAATTGAAAATAGACCTAACGCTTCAGTTCTTGCTTCTCTACAAGGTACAACTCCTGGTTTAACATTAATTTCATCTTCAGGTTCTCCAGGTTCTGCTAAATTTGATGGTTTTATTAGAGGTGTATCTTCACTTTCTGGGAATACAGATCCCTTGATTGTTGTGGATGGAATCCCTTCTACTTCAAATCAATTTAGAAATCTTAACCAAAATGATATTGCCTCAGTAACTGTACTAAGAGATGCTGCTGGTACTTCTATTTACGGAAACAAAGGAGCAAATGGTGTAATTCAAATTGTTACAAAAAATGCAAAATACAATTCAGGAGTTAAATTTTCTTATGATGTTGTATCTGGATTTAACACACTTCCTGAAAACAAATATAATATGTCTGACGGAAGACAGGCTTTAACTATTGAAAAAAGAAAAGGAGCTGGTTTAGGAACTACTTTATCTGATGCTCAAATTGCTGCATATGCTATTAACACAGATTGGAGAGACGTTTTCTTCAAAACAGATGTTACAAGTCAGCACAATTTAGGTGTTTCTTTCGGTGGTGAAAACATGTCTTCTTTCACTTCATTAAGTTATTTTCAACAGAGCGGTATGGTTAACACCACTGATTTCAAGAGATTTTCGATAAGAAACAATATGCAAGGTAAATCAAAAGATGGTAAATTCACTTACGATACTCAAATTGCTCTTGGTCATTCAAAAAGAAATCAATTAAATCAAGAGACTAATTCGGGTGTAAATA
>JBIPNF010000278.1:0-2907 GCA_044373885.1 Flavobacterium sp.
TGTATTTATTTCTACAGACAAAGCTGTGAATCCAAGTAATGTTATGGGTGCCAGTAAAAGAATAGCTGAAAAATACATACAATCATTGGCCTTCAATTTAGATAGCAATGCGGTGTCCAAAACTAAATTTATAACCACTCGTTTCGGAAACGTATTGGGTTCAAATGGTTCTGTTGTGCCTTTGTTTACCGAACAAATACAGAATGGCGGACCAATAACGATCACACACCCCGATATTATTAGGTATTTTATGACCATACCCGAAGCGTGCCAATTGGTTCTTGAAGCCGGAGCGATGGGAAATGGAGGAGAGATATTCATTTTCGATATGGGCAAACCAGTAAGAATTATTGACCTTGCCAAAAAAATGATTCGATTGGCGGGCTTGGTTCCCGAAAAAGATATTGAGATTAAAGTAGTAGGTTTGCGACCAGGAGAAAAACTATACGAAGAGCTACTCAATGATACTTCTAAAACCTTGCCGACGCACAATGATAAAATACTAATTTTAGAAGATATAGGTTCGGATTATTCGGGTTTCTCAAATGAAATTGATGCATTAATTGCAATTGCAAAATCACATGATTGTAATGCCGTTGTAACAAAAATGAAAATTATTGTGCCTGAATTCATTAGTATGAATTCCGAATACAATGATTTGGATAGTTAGGAGAAGGGAATTTCAATGGCAATTTCAATAGCAATTTCAATGTCAAATTCAAAAAATGAAATAATAGTAATAGCTATAATAAATTCATATTAGAAGAATTAAATAGTAATAAAAGTTAGTAAATAAACCCCCACCATTAAAATGAAATATAAATTTAAAAAGTTCATTCCCTTTTTTCTTTTGTCAATTGGATTTCTTTCCTCTTGTGCCTCTAAAAAAGACATCATACTATTCGGAGATATTCAGGAAAGTGCACAAAACAACGTGCTTTATTCCCTTCCTAAAATTCAAGTCAATGATATTTTGGATATAAAAATCAGTACCTTGAATCCTGAAACGGCCCTTCCGTATAATTCTGTTATGAGTTTAAATGCAATGAATTCAATTGAATTACTGAAATTGCAAGGCCATTTGGTATCTGCAGAAGGTAAAATTATTTTGCCGGTTTTGGGAGCTATTGTAGCGAAAGAGAAAACAACCGCTGCATTAGAACAAGAAATTGTAGCCCTATTAGAAAACAACGGGCATCTTAAAAATCCTACCGTTACGGTTCGTATATTAAATGCTAAAGTTACTGTTTTGGGAGAAGTAAAAGCACCTGGAACCTACAATTATACGGAGCAAACTATTTCTCTGCCACAAGCCCTAGGATATGCTGGCGATATTACCATTGAAGCCAATAGAAAACAAGTTTGGCTCATTCGGGAAGAGGATGGAGTTCGGAAATACCACAAAATTGATTTGACAAAGTCCGATTGGTTTACGTCACCGTATTATAACATTAAACAGAACGATGTTGTTTATGTGTCCCCGAACAATGTAAAAGTTAAAAGCGCAGGGTTTATTGGAAATACTGGTACTGTGCTTTCTGTTTTCTCAATTTTATTAACCACCTTCGTTTTGTTAACCCGATAATTTTAAATGGAAAATATAAAAAATACTATAGATACGGAAGAAATTAACATTAAAGAAATCTTTTTTAAATATGCAAACTATTGGAAATGGTTTGTTGTTGGTGCGGTACTTTCTTTATTTGTAGCCTATACTTATTTGCGTTACGCTTCAAATATTTATCAAACCACTGCCAAAATTAAAGTTTTAGACAATTCGAAGGGGGCTATGAAATTGCCTAGTGACATGACCTCGCTATTTTCTAATTCAAAGGTTAATATTGACAATGAAATTGAGGTAATCAAATCCCACCGTCTTTTGGAGCTTGTTGCTTTAAACTTAAATTTGAATACGACCTATTTTTCGGATGGCAACATCGTCAGTTCAGAACTATGGAAAAACAAACCTTTCAAAGTGATTTGGTTGGATCCAAAAGACAGTATCTACCATAAAAAACTTTCATTTTCAATAGAAATCGAAAAAGAGGGGTACAAAATCGCATCGGGTGATACGATTAGCAATCAGCTTTTTCAATTTGGACAACGGAATAAATTTTCGGGGCAGTCTTTTATTTTGGCAATAGAGGATAAATCAGTTGCCCAAAAAAGTATTAATGGCAAGTTCACGGTAAAAAGAACGCCTTTGGTTTTTGTAGTAGAAAATTTGACCAAGAGTCTTCAGGTTTCCAGTACAGCAAAAACAAGTGAGGTGCTTAATTTAGTGCTTGCTGGTGGCAATCAAGACAAATCCGAAGCCATTATAAATTCGGTTGTAGCAATTTTCAATCAAGATGGAGTTACCGATCGGCAGTTGGTTTCCCAACGAACAATTGATTTTGTGAACGAGCGATTCGTTTATTTGAGTACCGAATTGGATTCTATAGAAAGTCAAAAACAAATTTTCAAGAAAGAAAATAATTTAAGTTTTTTACCTGCAGATGCACAGGCAACCGTTTCAAAAAAATCACTGGCAGAAGGGGAATATTATAGCTTGGAAACGCAAGTTGCCCTAGCAAAATTATTAGAAGACACCTTGAAAAAGGATGGTGCTTATTCGTTATTGCCGTCAAACATAGGGATTGAAAATGAAAACATCAATACCTTAATTGCCGATTACAATAAGGCAGTTTTAGAGCGCAGTAAGTTATTGCTTAGTGCAGGCGTTAAGAACCCAATGGTATTAGAATTTTCTGATAAATTAGTAGAGCTGAAACAAAACATTTTATATTCTATCCGAGTACTTCAAAAACAACTTGGGGTTTCTATTGCGAACATAAAATCGTTGAAACAAGACAACTCCAATTTATTTAGTAGTATTCCTGGAAAAGAAAAAATACTACGTTCCAT
>JBIPNF010000279.1:0-2893 GCA_044373885.1 Flavobacterium sp.
GTAAAGTTCTCGTTTACGGCGATTTGTAAATTAACAGATTCAATAAAGGTTAAAAATCCAAAAGCGAATAATTACCAAGTGTCTTTGACCTATATCTTGTAATCGTTGTGTTCAAAATCGGGCTCTGTACAATTACCCTTCCGCTTTAGTCTCCATTTGTTGGATAAGTGATTGACCATTAGCGTTCATTGGAAAAGCAAAACACAAAAAAGAAACACTAAACTTACCGAATGCCAAGTATCACAAAATATAACATTGACCAATACATGTGTAATTAAAGAAATGGCTTATATTAAACATCTAAAAATCAAGTAAAAGAAAATTTTATGCAGTACTTTTTCTAAAATTGAATTTTATAGACAACATTCGGGAAAAATCCTAATTGATTTGTTGTACTAATATTCTGTTGTTTGTTATCATAGCTTTGAGAAAATACATTTTTATGATTCGTCACATTTTGTAAGTCCAAAGAAAGTGTTTGTGCTATTTTCCGTTTTGAACTGTTAAATGTAAAACCTGCTTTGAAATCTAATCGATAATAATTAGTGTAATTATCTGAATAGACATCGGATGAAAGTACTTCACGTCCAATTGCCTTGGATGCTGCTAAATCAATTGGGGTAAATGCTCTTCCGCCTGCATTTGTAAATTTGATGTCCATTGAAAAGCGATTTCTTTTTTCTTGACCAATTTTCCATTCTTTACCTGCTAAAACGTTAAAAACATATTTTCCATTGAATGCCGTGTTTCGTTCAATGCCATCACTTCCTTGGTAACTAGAGTTGTAAACAGAGGCTGTAAATAAACCATAGTAGCCTTTACTGAAGAATTTCTCAATTGTGAGTTCAATTCCATAATTTGTTCCAATACCGTCATTCACCAAACTATCGGTTAAATCAGTTTTGAAAGTTGAACCTGTATTTAACATGGAATAACTACTTGAAAAAGTTGTAACTGGCACATTATAGATAGACTGATAATAAAGTTCCGTTTTAATTCTCCAATCACTGAATGGCTGAATATTATATCCCAACACAAAATGGTGACTTTTAGTAAAATCTAGGTTCTTATTGTTGTAAACAGTATTTCCATCACTATCAATGCTTTGCAAAAAGTAGACGTTTATTGGTTGCATTTGTGAATGCAATCCATAGCCAAAATTAATGGTGCTTTTTGTGTTAACATTAAAAATCAAGCCCAATCTAGGTTCTATTGATGATGAATTGTTTAGAAAGAAATATTGCGAATGCACTCCGGCATTAAGAGTTAACTTGCTTGAAACTGAGTATTTCATATGGGCAAAGGCCTGAACTAAATTTGTGCTGCTTTGATAATCCCAAATTTGCCTTTCAGGAGCAAAAATATTGTCTTTCGTTTTTAAATATAGGTCCAATCCAATTATTTCATCTTGAATTCCAACTTTAACGAACAAGCGAGAATTAATTTTTAAATTATAATTGCTACTTAAAAAGTAGGCTGTTTTTGCCACCGTACTCACTTCTCTTGTAAAAATGCTATCAGCCATTTTATCATAGTCATATGACGATTGATCTGTTGAGGAATAATTAATACCAACAGTTGTCGAAATGAACGATTTAGTATTAAGTTGTTTAAAATGACTCAATCCGCCAATGCCAATTTTACTGGAAAAATCAACTTTATTTCCATTTCCGTAAAGTGTGTTTTGGGAGCCTCCTCCAATTTCAATTGTGCTAGAGGCTAAAATTCCAAAGACAGAAAATTTACCAAGTTTAGTGTTTCCACTATTTAATTTAAACGATAAATCCTGGTATGAAGGTGTTGCTGTTGTACCAATATTTACACCAACTGCTTGCGCAATTCCAGCTAATGAATAGCGATAACCAATTAAATAAGAAGCATCACTTTTTTTACTGAAAGGCCCTTCTGTGGTTAATTCCAATCCCGTAATTACTCCAGCTTGAACTGTTGTTTCTCTCCTTTTATTATTCCCACTTCTTAAACCAAGGTCAAAAACTCCCGCTGTTGCATTTCCATATTCTGAAGGAAAAGCAGAAGTAAAAAAGTCTGAATTCTTTAATAAATTAGTATTTAACGCACTCACTGCTCCACCAGTTGTTCCAACAGAAGCAAAATGATTTGGATTAGTAACATTCATTCCATCAATACGCCATAAAACTCCAACTGGAGAATTTCCGCGAATTACAATGTCATTTCTACTATCATCTGGAGCGCTTACACCTGCAAAGTTTGCCGCTAAACGTGCTGGATCATTTCTCCCTCCGGCATAGCGATTCACTTCTTCCATTGAAAAAGTACGCGCACTAACACTGGCTAATTTATTTATCGTCCCTCCTTTATTTATTGCTTTTACAGTAACTTCTTTGAGCTGCTGAAAATCTTCTTCAAGCGAAAAATCAAGGATAATTTCTTTACCAGAAGTAACTACAACATTGGGAATTATGAGCGTTTTATATCCAATATATGTGATGTTGATTTCATATCTATCTGGTGGTATTGTTGATAAAGAATAATTACCAAGAGTGTCTGAAATTGTGTTGATTTGTAAGGCTGAAATTTGAACTTTTGCCCCAATTAGAGGTGTTTGAGATAATTTGTCTGTAATGTTTCCTCGAATTGTTTGAGTATTGTTTTGACCAAAAGTAAGCGTTGGAATAAAGAAGAATAAAAAAATAGTACGCAACATAATAAATTAAAATTTGTGTAAGCTGAATTGCTAAATCTATTATTCAGATGATAAATCTTCACAAAACTTGCGAATAATGTGTTGAAATAATATGCTGATATTTTGCACAAACAATTTTAAGTTCCCAAGAAAGCGTCAGAATATTCATATTATTTAAACACGAATATTTGTTGAATTATTAACATTTAGCGAATTGAAGAATAGTTT
>JBIPNF010000075.1:0-10099 GCA_044373885.1 Flavobacterium sp.
AAAAGTTGGATGTATTAAGTCAGGACAACTTTTACAATTCGCTTGGAATGAACAATACCATGTACAATCCATTGACAAAATTGGATAAAAATGCAATCCCACCAACTGAAATCGACACGTATTTCCGTCACCAATTAATTCAAGGTTACGTTCACGATATGGAAGCGGCTATGGAAGGTGGAGTAGGTGGTCACGCTGGGATTTTCTCGAATTCGATGGATATTGCAAAAATGATGCAGCTGTATTTGCAAAAGGGAAATTATGGAAATGTTCAGTATTTTTCATCCAAAACCTTCGACGATTTTAACACCTGCTATTTCTGCAAAGAAGCCAATAGGAGAGGGCTCGGATTTGACAAACCTCAATTGGGTACTGCTGGTCCAACTTGCGGTTGTGTTCCAATGATAAGTTTCGGACATACTGGATTTACAGGAACAATTGCTTGGGCAGATGCTGAAAATGAAATTGTATATGTCTTTTTATCCAATAGAACTTTTCCAGAAGCAACTGTAAATAAATTATCTAAAGAGAATATCCGGGAAGAAATTCAAAGGGTAATTTATGATGCAATTGAGAGATAATTACTATTAAATATTTTTTAACGTAAGTTTAATTGCACTCCAATCAATTTTTGTTACTTTCGTTACACTAAAATTCATAAATGAAAATTGCAATTGTTTGTTATCCAACATTTGGAGGAAGTGGCGTTGTTGCCACAGAATTAGGACTTGAATTGGCTCGAAGAGGTCATGAAATTCATTTTATAACCTACAGTCAGCCTGTTCGATTGGCACTTTTAAATCCCAATGTTCATTATCATGAAGTAAACGTTCCAGAATATCCCTTATTCCATTACCAACCCTATGAATTGGCTTTATCAAGCAAATTAGTTGATATGGTTAAACTCTACAAAATCGATTTATTACACGTACATTATGCTATTCCCCATGCCTATGCGGGTTACATGGCCAAGCAAATGTTGAAAGCCGAAGGAATTAAAATTCCAATGGTAACAACACTTCATGGAACCGATATCACATTGGTAGGAAATCATCCTTTCTATAAACCCGCGGTTAGTTTTAGCATAAACAAATCGGATGTAGTGACTTCCGTATCACAAAATTTAAAAGAAGAAACATATAAACTTTTCAATATTAAGCGAGAAATCCATGTAATTCCAAATTTTATTGAATTGGATAAAATTAAAATAGATTCAAATATAGCTTGTGATCGCTCTGTTATGGCAACTGAAAATGAAAAAATCATTACACATATCAGTAATTTTAGAAAAGTAAAACGGATTCCAGATGTGATTGAAATTTTCTACAAAATTCAAAAACAAATCCCCTCTAAATTAATGATGGTGGGTGATGGTCCTGAGAAAGAAATTGCAGAAAATTTATGTCAAAAATTAGGTATTTCTGATAGAGTTATCTTTTTTGGCAATAGTAATGAAATTGATAAAATTTTGAGTTACACAGACTTGTTCCTTTTACCATCAGAAACGGAAAGCTTTGGATTAGCAGCTTTGGAAGCGATGGCTTGGGGTGTCCCGGTTATTTCAAGTAATTCTGGTGGACTTCCAGAAGTAAATTTCGAAGGTGTTTCAGGATTTTTAAGTGATGTTGGTAATACAGACGAAATGGCTCAAAATGCTATTAAAATTCTTAATAACGATAAAATATTAGCTGAATTTAAAGAAAATGCATTGGCAATTGCAAAGCAATTTGACATCAAAAATATAGTGCCTAAATATGAAAAATTATATGAAGAAGCCTTAAATAAAAATTAACGCTAAGAATAAATTAATAATTTTTGAGTATTATTAAAAGTAGAAATCAATAGTAATTAAAAAAACCTTTAAGGAAACCAGTTGTAATAATTTCATTAAAGGTTTTTAATTTTATTTGTTGTTGTAAATTTAAAAGTTATACCTAATCCCTAAAGCCAAATCAGTACCATAATTATTTTCATAATAACCATGTCCTCCAATCTCTGGCCTTAAATCTAAAGAGATTTGCATAGGGAAATCAAAATTATATTCAATTCCAATAGTACCAGCGACATAAAAAAAAGTTCCGCTGTCTTTATTTACAGTGTCGTTAGTATTCCAACTTCCTAAACCTCCACCAACTCCGGTATACCAATTAAATTCTCTATCTATGTTCCAAACCCATTGGTACAACCCAGTTAATTTCGTAGCACTAATATCATGGCTACTTCTCCAACCTAAATCCAATTCTAAACGGTTGTTGGAGGAAAGTTTTCTTTGATAAGAAATTTCAGAACCAAATCCATTATTAGAACCTAATCGAAGTCCTAAAGCGTTTTCTGAAATGTTTTGAGCATTAGCAATAAATCCAAACAGCATTGTTGCAGATAACAGGAGCTTTTTCATAATTATAAATTAAATGTTTTTTATATAACGCATTACAAAAAGAACTATTGTAAAAGTAGGCCTACAATTGTGTTAATAAACACTTTTAAATTAATGACTTACATTATAAATATCTAAAAACTCATCCTGCGATTGACTTCCACTTGAAGGAATTGGTAATGCAAATCCACCTGGAAGTGAGTTTAATTGATAGTTAATCAATGTATTAGTATAAATCATTCCAATATTTTTAGAATAATATTGGTTTGAAATAACCACATCTTGAGGGTTTAAAATAGTAGCGACAAATGGAGTAGGAACACCTAAAATAACTACCGTAGTAGTGGTTGTTATTTTTGCATTTAATATTGTTTTTACTCTTTTTACATCAGAATAAACAAGACCATTTGAAGTATATGTTGGAAGTGATTCTATAGCAATTGATTTTAGTGTGTAATCTATAACCAATGGATATGTTCCAACTGTTTGATTTATTGTTCCAGAAACAGTACTTAATTGTTGATTATTAGTCGCCGTTTCATTAAAAATTACAAATTCAGAAACACTAAGATTAATTGGAACACCAACACCAAAATCCAATGCCAATGATCCTGTCAAAAATAAAGAACTGCCTTCTCTTCGCAAACTATTTTTATTCAATGAATTTGAAAAGAAACCTGCTGGGTTATTTCTAGTTTTACATTTTTTATAAATCTTAGTATTAATGGTAGTGTCATTTGAAATATAAAGGGAATCCCTCATAGTTTGTCCATTTGATACTACATTATATTTCCAATAATTCCCAATGGATAACGGCATAAAATTAGTATCAGAATCAGCATTAGAATTAGAATCATTTGAGCAAGAAGCTAGAACTGATAAAAAAGTAATCGCGATTAATAATTTGTATTTCATAAGTTATTTTATTAAAATTTTTTGCTAATGTAAGAAAATCTTCAATTTTTAAATTTAAATGTTTAAAATTTAACTTTTATGGTTTCAAAATTATTATTTTTAAATATTTTTTTTTCTTTTAATCTTTAACTATTTTAACTTTTAAACTTATATTTGTTTCAAACAATACATTATGGCAGGAAATAGTTTTGGAACACTCTTTAAAATCACCACTTTTGGAGAATCTCACGGAGATGCTTTGGGTGGAGTTATAGATGGTTGTCCATCAGGAATAACTTTAGATTTCGATGCCATTCAATTCGAAATGACCCGAAGAAAACCAGGTCAATCTGCAATTGTAACGCAACGAAAGGAGAATGATGAAGTACAATTTTTATCAGGCATTTTTGAAGGAAAAACTACTGGAACTTCAATTGGTTTTATTATTCCAAATACCAATCAAAAATCGGATGATTACTCAGATATAAAAAACAAATATCGGCCAAGTCACGCCGATTATGTTTACGAAAAAAAATATGGTTTGCGCGATTATCGAGGTGGTGGCAGAAGTTCAGCCCGCGAAACTGCAAGTAGAGTAGTGGCTGGTGCTATTGCAAAACAATTACTTCCTAACATCAAAATCAACGCTTTTGTTTCTTCTGTAGGAACTATTTTCTTAGATAAACCCTACCAAGATTTAGATTTTTCTAAAACAGAATCCAATCCTGTTCGTTGTCCCGACGAGGCAACCGCAGCTAAAATGGAAGAACTCATTCGCGATATTCGCAAGCAAGGAGATACAATTGGCGGCACAATTACTTGTGTTTTGCAAAACGTTCCACTTGGCTTGGGCGAACCTGTTTTCGATAAATTACATGCCGATTTAGGCAAAGCAATGCTCTCTATTAACGCTGTAAAAGGTTTTGAATATGGCAGTGGTTTCTGTGGCGCACAAATGAAAGGCAGCGATCACAACGATTTGTACAATTCTGATGGCACTACAAAAACCAATTTATCAGGCGGAATTCAAGGTGGAATTTCGAACGGAATGGACATCTATTTTCGTGTTGCTTTCAAGCCAGTGGCCACTTTAATTCAAAAACAAGAAGTCTTAGACAATCAAGAAAATATCGTCGAATTACAAGGAAAAGGACGTCACGATCCGTGTGTACTTCCCCGCGCAGTGCCTATCGTTGAAGCTATGGCGGCAATTGTTCTCGCCGATTTCTATTTAATTAACAAAATTTATCAATAGTATTATTAGAAGCTAATCCTGCTTTCCGTTGCAATACACGCTAAAAAGCGTGGTATTTCCTCTAAAATCAGGGCTATTCACAAAAATCCAATTTAATATGAACAATCCCGAATCTAAAAAAAAATCCTTAAAAGAAAACTTGACGTTCCAAATCCTAATCGCAATGCTACTAGGAGGCATTCTTGGAATTATAATTCACAACAACCTTTCTCAAGAGGGTGCAAAAGAATTCAGCGGCTATATCAAATTGCTCGCTACCATCTTCATCCGATTGGTGCAAATGATAATTTCGCCTTTGGTATTTTCAACATTAGTCGTTGGAATTGCTAAACTTGGCGACATCAAATCTGTAGGTAGAATTGGAGGAAAAGCAATGGGTTGGTTTTTCACGGCGTCCTTTATTTCATTATTAATTGGAATGTTTTGGGTAAATGTTTTGAAACCAGGCGAAGGACTGAATTTATCGAATATCGATGTAACCACCGCAAGCGAAGTTACCGATAAAACACAGGTATTTTCAGCACAAAATTTTATCGAACACATTATTCCAAAAAGTATTGTGGAAGCAATGGCAACAAATGAAATCCTACAAATTGTAATTTTCTCCATCTTTTTTGGATTGGCTGCAGCCGCAATAGGCGACAATTCAAAACCAGTTGTAAATGCCTTGGATAAATTGTCTCACATCGTTTTGAAAATGGTAAATTACGTAATGAAATTTGCTCCGATAGGTGTTTTTGGTGCCATTGCAGGAGTTTTTGCAATCAGAGATTTTAACGAATTATTATTGACTTATGCCAAATTTTTCGGTTCATTTTTGGTCGGAATTTCAACGCTTTGGGTTATATTAGTAGTTGTAGGATACATTTTTCTGAAATCAAGAATGAGCATTTTGCTAAAAAGAATCGTTAGTCCAATAGTCATCGCTTTTAGTACTACAAGTTCCGAAGCGGTATTTCCAAAACTTACTGAAGAATTGGAACGCTTTGGTGTAAAAGACAGGATCGTATCATTTATGCTACCTCTAGGTTATTCCTTTAACCTTGACGGAAGTATGATGTACATGACTTTTGCTAGTATTTTTATCGCTCAAGCGTATGGAGTACATTTAGACTTACCAACACAATTTACCATGCTTTTTGTACTAATGCTTACTAGTAAAGGAATTGCAGGTGTTCCAAGAGCAAGTTTAGTGGTCGTTGCCGCAACTTGCGGAATGTTCAATATACCCATTGAAGGCATCGCTTTAATACTTCCAATTGACCATTTTTGTGACATGTTCCGAAGTGGTACCAATGTTTTAGGAAATGCTTTAGCGACTTCTGTAGTTGGAAAATGGGAGGAAGAGTAACTTCAAAAAAAAATGTAACTTAAATAATTTATTATTGAAATATTCTTTATATTTGTTGTGCTTAAATTAACTTAAATTATTAAATATGAAAAAAATTTTACTTTCAATTACATTAGCATTAACATTACAATGCATCAATGCACAAGTTTTAGAGTCTGATAATTTTACAGCATTGACTGTTGGAAATATTGGAGCAGATTTAACAGGAGTAGCGGTTGGTCAAGGCGGTTGGTATGTCTATCAAGGATTACTAACAGATTACCAAGTAGTTTCTAGACCTGCACCTTATGGAAATGCACTTCAATTAACTGGAGAGGCTACATCATCCACAGCTACTACTTCAACTCGTTACTTGAACAAAGTAGATCTTGCAAGTAATTGGGGAACTCGAACTGCAGGTAATAATATCCTTGAAGTTGAGTTTGATTTAAATACTGGTGCTCTTTCTGCAAGTAGAAACACTTTTCAATGTCGTTTATATAGTAATCTGGGATTAACACTTGCTGGAATATTTTTAGATAAAAATTATGCTACTTCAGCTGCTCCGACAGTTTTGTTTCCAAATTCATTACGTGGTTTGGCTAGATATACATCAGGAACTTCAACTGGTGCTTATTCTTTTGGATTGGGACCAGATTCAGCTACCCCAAACCTTGTATATCCTAATGATACTTGGATTAGAGTTGGTTTCAGTTTTAATCAAACTACAGGAGAAATTAAATGGAAAGGACCTTCATTAGATGGTTTTATTATGGGTGCTGGAATTGGATTAGTTCCTGGAGAAATTGACTTTTTAGTTACTAATGCTGCTGGTAATACTGTTGCTGCATCAGTCTTTATAGACAATTATGTTGCTAGAGCTTCTTCAACGGATACATTATTAGAAGTTGAAACTAGAACCAGAACTGTTGCCGTTTCTACATATCCAAATCCAACTGTAGATATTTTAAACGTTTACAATTCTAATAACTTAGAATTAACTAGTTATAAAATATTAGATTTAAAAGGAACATTAATTAAATCAGGCGTTTTAAACAATACATTAGATCAGAAAATTAATGTTGCTGAATTGTCCCAGGGTGTTTATATGTTAAAATTAAATACTACTGATAATGCTACAATTACTAAAAAGATTGTTAAAAACTAATAACACGTTTTTATAAAGTAAAAACTCCTCAAGAAATTGAGGAGTTTTTTTTTTAATCTTTCTTTTTCTTGTCGGTGTTCATCATAATTATAACAGCTCCAATTATCCCAATGATTACCAAGCTAAATACAACTATCATAATAAAAGAACCATTTCCCCAGGAATAAAGCGCACTATTTCTCATAATTATTCAATTTAAAGTTCCTCCAAAAATAAGGTTCTTCAAAAATATAATTTATGATAATTGTCATATTTTATATCATTCTAAAAATTTAGATTTCAATTCTAATGTTGGAACCAAACAACTTTCCTTTTTTCCATACCATTGGTATCTGTTCTTGGCAATATAATCATAAAGTAGGTTTCGTAATCCGTTTGGAATTAACTTAAAAACAGTTCCGAAATGGAAAAACCCACCCAAACTTTTAGCAATTTCCAATGCTGCCGCAGATTTATAATTATAAGCAATTCCTGGTTCAAATAAAATTACACTGTCAATATTTTGGTTCTCTAAACCAATATGTTTAATAATATCTTTACCAAAATCAGATTGTAAGGCTACAAAACGAAACACATCTTTTTTATCGTATTTGATAACAAATTGAACAGAGGCTTCGCATAAATTGCAATGCCCATCAAACAGAATAATCTTTTTACCAATTGGAAAATCAAGCATAATTTTATTTTAACGATTAATACTTATTTTTTCTTTGTTTCAACAAATTCCAATACTTCCAAACTTACCGTCGATGTAAAAACTCCATAATTAACTATGGCTTTATTTCTTTCAATTTTATCAATAGTTCCAATTGCTTTTCCATCAAACATTCTAACTCTGTCACCAACCTTAAGTATTGGTTTTGGCTTTTCAACAACTAAGTTAGCTTTAAGTTTTTTCTCTTTTTTGGCAGCTCTAATTTCTTCAACCTTAACCGTAACTTCCTGAATTACCTCCTTTTTTTTCTCAATAGAAGCTTTCACTTCTTTGGATGTCACTTTTATTCGTTTAGAATTTTCAATTTCTATGATTTTCATAAACTCGGCAACCAATTCTTTTTTGTTTTTTGAATTGAAATATTTGGTCGCTAAATCATCTACTTTCTGTCCTATGTAAATAATCTTCTGATTGCTATCATATAACTCTTGATAACTTTCTAATTTCTGCTTTATTTTGACATTGATAGTTTCCATTTTCTTACCTTCTTCACGCGCTTTCGATTCTTCTTCTTTCAAATTTTGAGACGTTTTCTCCATTTTTGAACGCTCTTTTTGTAAGGTTGCAATGGTTTTGTCAAAACGTACTTTACCACCTTCAATTTTCTTTTTTGCTCTGTTTATCAATCCAAATGGGATTCCGTTTTTCTGAGCGACTTCAAAGGTGAACGAACTTCCTGCTTGGCCTAAAGCCAATTTATACATTGGCTCCAACGTTTTTTCATCGAATAACATATTGGCATTCATCGCAAAAGGCAATTCGTTTGCCAACATTTTCAAATTAGAATAATGCGTTGTAATTATCCCAAATGCTTCTCGGTGATAAAACTCTTCCAAGAATATTTCTGCTAATGCACCACCCAAATCTGGATCGGAACCTGTTCCAAATTCATCAATTAAAAACAAGGTTTTATTGTTGCACTTTTTCAAGAAATAATTCATATTCTTCAAGCGGTAACTATAGGTGCTTAAATGATTTTCTATCGATTGATTGTCGCCAATATCAGTCAAAATTCTATCAAATAAGAACGTTTCGCTTCTTTCGTGAACGGGAATTAACATCCCAGATTGCAACATTAATTGCAACAATCCAACTGTTTTTAGGGAAATTGTTTTTCCTCCCGCATTGGGACCAGAAATTACAATTATGCGATTTTTAGTATCTAATTCAATAGTTTGTGGATGCGTAATTTGGTTGCTTTCTTTATTGTTTAAATATAAAATAGGGTGGAAGGCATCTTTGAAATACAACCTTCTTTCGTTGGTAATTTTTGGTAAAATACCATTAATTCGATTGGCATATTTTGCTTTTGCAGCAATAACATCAATGTCGCTCAAAAAATCTTGGTACTGAATGATTAGAGGCAAAAAAGGTCTAATTGTGTTGGTTAAATACTTTAAAATCCGAGTGATTTCTTCTTTTTCTTCATATTCTAAATTACTCAGTTCACGAGAGTAATTTAAGGTGGCTTCAGGCTCAATGTATGCTATGCTTCCTGTTTTTGAACTTCCAAGAATAGAACCTTTAACTTTCCTGCGATACATTGCTAAAACTGCTAAAACCCTACGATTTTGAACAAAACTTTCTTTGATATCGTCTAAATATCCAAGTGAATTGTATTGCGTCATTGCCATTCCAAAACTCTGATTGACTTTTCCACGAACCGTATTCATATTTCTACGAATATTTAGCAAATCTACAGAGGCATTGTCTTTTATTTCCCCATATTTATCAACGACATCGTCAACCATCGCAATAATATCTTTGGTATATTCTACTTGAATTGCACGTTTATTTAGATACGGATAATAGTTGTCAAATTTCTTGAAATAAAGCAATAATACATTTACAGATGCTGAAATATTGGCAATTTTACGAAAGCTTCCTACTTCTAAAAAACTATCTTCAATAGCAAGGAATTTTATCTCGTGGTTGATGGTTTCAAATCCGTGATTAGGAATTGCATTGTTATTTTGAAACGAGGAAAGATATTCTGATGTTTGCATTAAAGCGTCCATCAATTCGTTTTTTTCTTTAAAAGGCGTAATTTCTAATGCTTTTTGTTTTCCAATATCAGTATTACAAATTGAAGAAATAGTTTCTAAAACTGTAGGAAATTGAAGGTCTTGAAGTGTTTTTTCGTTAATGTTAATCATTATGCTTTTTAGAAATTTTACAGTACAAAAATAGGCAAATGGTAAGACTTTTAGAAGTAGTTTCACAAAGTTTTCATAGTTGTTGAATTTTTAGATTAATAAAGATGTGCATTGTAATTTGTATATTTGTTTTTTATAGAAAATTATGGAATCTCATTTGAATTCTTCCTGGCAATATATTTTAGCTACCGAAATACAAAAGCC
>JBIPNF010000280.1:0-2868 GCA_044373885.1 Flavobacterium sp.
CTCCAATCGAAATTCCAACGATTATATTTTCTGCTTTTTTTATCATGACTACACGTTATTTATTGCTAATTTTGAAGTGCAAATTTAGTAAAATAAAATAAGAAATGTTTACAGGAATAATAGAAACTCTCGGCGAAATTAAAGCACTACACAAAGATGGCGGAAACCTTCATGTTACTATAGCTTCGTCTATTACAGATGAATTAAAAATTGATCAAAGTGTAGCTCATAATGGCGTGTGTTTGACCGTAATTGCTATAAATAGAAACGAATATACCGTAACCGCAATTCAAGAAACCATCGAAAAAACAAATCTTTCAGATTGGGAAACGGGTGATTTTGTTAATCTTGAACGCGCTATGAAATTGGGCGATCGCCTTGACGGGCACATTGTTCAAGGGCATGTTGATCAAACTGGTATTTGCAAATCTATTCAAGAGGCGAACGGGAGTTGGTATTTTACCTTTGAATACGATCCGATTTCGAATAATCTAACCATAGAAAAAGGCTCAATTACCGCAAATGGAGTGAGTTTAACGGTTGTAAATTCTTTGAAAAATGAATTTAGCGTTGCCATTATTCCCTATACTTATGAACATACGAATTTCAAAAACTTTAAGATTGGAACAAAAATAAATCTTGAATTTGATGTAATTGGCAAATATGTTTCTAAATTATATTCTTTGAAATAGAAACATATTTTATTTTTTCCAACGCAAACTCTCCATCAAATTTTGCACGTCATTTTTGATGTAACTTGCTGCTGGCATTATAGAATCAAAATTTGGTTTTGCATAAAAATATACTGAGCCAGCAACGAAGTTTTTGGTGCTGTCGGTAACATAGAATTGCGTATTTGTAGCAGCATTTCCATCTACTTGGTAAAACATTCCGAACACTTTGTTTGAAGAATTCAAATAAGGTTGCTCTAAAATATCATCCGCTTTAATTACGTGCTCATATGTCAATTTCTGAGCGTCACGAAGCAGTAAATTAATGTTATTGTTCACAGGTTTATATGTTAAATAGATAGTGGCTTTCATCTTTGGATAGGTAATTTCAAAATTGCAATCGCCTTTTTCTGTGATTACAGCATTTGAATTTATATCAAAAGAATAATGACAATCATTTTCAAAATGGGCATATTCCGCAACAGGGTAATCCAAACGCAAATAACTCGATGGCTTTGGAATCGATTCGTTTTTGCAACTGATAAACACTAATGCAACAGTTATAAGTAGCGCAGAGAGAATGTTTTTTTTGAGCATTTATATTTATTCTAAGGTTACTTTAATTTGTTTTATTCTTTTTTTGTCAACCGTTTCAATCACAAAACTACAGTTTCCAAAAGATAGTTTATGTCCTTTTTTTGGAAAGTTTCCGTGAATTTCTAACAAGAATCCTGCTAATGTTTCGGCTTCACCTTTTCTATCTTCAAAAAGCGATTCGTCAACATCGATTATTCTGTAGAAATCTTTTAAGTTTATTTTTCCTTCAAAGAGATAGTTTTTAGAGTCAATTTGAGAAAAACTCAAATCTTCGTCATCAAATTCATCACTAATATCGCCAACAATTTCTTCGATTACATCTTCAAGAGAAACCAATCCTGAAGTTCCGCCATATTCATCTACCACGATGGCCAAATGATTTTTCATGGTTTGAAAATCCTTTAACAAATCATCTAATTTCTTGTTTTCGGGAACAAAAAATGGTGCTCGAAGCAATGTTTTCCAATCAAAATCTTTATTGTCGATGTGAGGAATTAAATCTTTGACAAATAAAACACCTTCAATTTGGTCGATGTTGTCATTATATACAGGAATTCTTGAATAGCCTTTATCAATTATTTTTGGCAGTAATTTTCCGAATGTCTCTTTGATTTCAATTGCAAAAATATCAATTCTTGGACTCATTACTTGTTTGGTATCTGTATTTCCAAAAGACACAATCCCTTCTAATATTTTTTGTTCGCCTTTAGAAGTTTCTTCAGAAGAAGTTAATTCTAAAGCTTGTGATAATTGGTCAACAGAGAAATTTGATTTTTGCTTCCCTAATTTTTCATGAAGAAAAATCGTAATCGCTCGCATTGGCAAACTAATTGGCGAAAGCAATTTATCTAAAATATAAAGTGGTTGCGCAATGAATACTGCAAATTTCAGATTGTTCCTATTGGCATATACCTTTGGTAGTACTTCCCCAAAAAGAAGAATTAAAAAAGTAACCACGATTACTTCTAGAATAAATTTCAACAAAGGGGAGGAAACGGAAGAAAATAAATCGCTACCAATATAAGAGAACAATATTACGACACCGATATTTATAAAATTATTAGCCACAAGTAATGTAGCTAATAATTTTTTAGGTTTTTCTAATAGTGAAGTGATTAAATTTGCTTTAGACAAATCTTGTTTTGATGCTAGGTCTAAATCTTTGGTTGACAAAGAAAAGAACGCAACTTCGGCACCAGAAAGTAATGCTGATATAAACAGCAAAACGAAAATTCCAATAAAGCCAAAAAGCAAATTAGTATCTAAATTTTGAAATACAGCAATGAAACTGGGGGGTTCCGGGTCCAAATTAAAAGAAATTAGTTAAACAATTAAAACGGCATGTCGTTTTCGGCAAGACCAGATGCGTTTTCGGTATTGGAAGGTTTAAAAGGTTCCGACTCTTTTTTTGTAGTTAAAAAGGTAAATTCTGTTACCTGAATTTCAGTTGTGTATTTTGTAGATCCTTCTTCTGTTTGCCATTGGCGTGATTTTATTCTGCCTTCAACATAAATTTTATCTCCTTTTGACAAATACTTTTCACAAATCTCGGCTGCCTTATTGCGCACAACTAAATTATGCCATTCAGTGGTATTTATTT
>JBIPNF010000076.1:0-10047 GCA_044373885.1 Flavobacterium sp.
CATGTGATTTTGGAATCGTTCAATATAATTTAGCAACCTCTGGTTTTGGGGATACCTACAGAATTGGAAATTCAGGAACAGAAATTAATATATCCCAAACGGCTGCTTTTAATGGTTTTATTTATGCTGCAACTGCAGATGGAATTAGAAGAGCCACACTTGCAAATCCTAACTTGAATGATTACAACCAATGGACACAAGTAATAAGCGGAGGGTTTTCCGGAATTGAAACTTTTGGCACAGAATTAATCGCTACCGCAAATTGGGGGCAAGTTTTTAAATATAATGGTTCTGGATTCTTCTCTTTTACGTCACTTCCTTTAGTAGCAAAAGATTTGAGAGCTAACGGAAATTATTTATTGGTTACAACTGAATCAATGATATATGTTTATAATCAAAATTTAAGTTTATTATTGCAAATAAATAGCAACCAAATACCTGATATTACTGCTAAATTTACATGTGCAACAATTATCAATAGTCTTTTTTACATTGGCACATTAGAAGATGGAATCATAACAACCACAATTGCAAATCCTACAACTTTTACATTTTTAAGTCCGGATGGACCTTCAAGAAATGCCCTTTTTGCAATTAATGCATCTACAAAAAGTTTATGGGCGGTTTATGGGGGATATTCTTCTTATTACAATCCCTACACCTATGATTTTAATGGTTTAAATACGTATGGATTTAGTAAATATTCTGAAAACGGATGGTTGAATACACCATATTCCGCTGTTTTAGGGGCTAAATCACTTTGTAAAATCACTGTTAATCCAAGTAATACTAATCAGGTTTATATCAGTTCCTTTTTTTCAGGATTATTAAAAGTTGAGAATGATATCCCTGTTGTTTTATACGACGAAAGCAATAGTACCTTAGAATCGTTGGTTTTAAATCCTCCAAATCCAAATTACAAAGATATCCGTATTAATGGTGCTGCTTTCGACAAATCAGGGAATCTATGGGTTGGAAATGGATGGTCGAAAAATGGAATAAAAAAACTAACCCCTCAAGGAGCTTGGTCAAGTGTAAATATAGAACCCATTTCACAACGTTACTACGAAGATAGTTATGGTGAGGTTGTGGTAGATAAAAATGGAACTAAATGGATGGCGTCAAGTTATGATGGTGTAATTGGATACAATGAAGTTGGAAATGTGTTCAAGAAAATATCGCTTGGAGCTGATTTAGGGAATCTTCCTGTTGTAGACGCAAGAGTAGTTGCAATTGATAATAGAAATCAGTTGTGGATCGGTACTATAAGCGGTTTAAGAGTACTTTCAAGTGTTGATCGCTTTCTGACCGATGCACAATTATCGTCAAATTCTATAATAATATTGGAAAATGGATTGGCTCAAGAATTATTATACGAACAGTTCATCACCGATATTGTTGTAGATGGAGCCAATAATAAATGGGTGGGAACTGCAGATTCAGGTGTATTCCAATTTTCTTCCGACGGTCAGGAAACCTTGCACAGATTCACTAGTAGTAATTCTCCTTTGCCAAGTAATGGAATAAATGATATTGATATCAATCCAACTACGGGGGAAGTGTTTTTTGCTACCGATAAAGGAATGGTTTCTTTTAAAGGGACTGCAACTACAGCAAGTTCCGATTTAAGTAATGTAAATGTATATCCAAATCCGGTGCGCCCTGAGTTTGAAGGCACCGTAAAAATTAGTGGCCTTTTAAATAAATGCACGGTAAAAATAACCGACATTGAAGGAAATCTGGTGTACGAAGAAATTTCGGAAGGCGGAACAATCGAATGGGATACCAAAGCGTTTGGAAAATACAAAGTGGCCTCGGGTGTTTATATGATTTTTATTTCTGCTCAAGATGGATTAGAAACCAAAGTTAAAAAAGTAATGATAATTAGATAATTTGTTTTTTGGTTTGAGTTCGTTTGTCATTACAATCTGCAACTTTAAACTTTAAACTTTAAACAAAAAAATGTTAGTTAAAACCAAAGCCATTGTCATTTCTTCCATAAAATATCAGGAAAAAAGCTTAATCGTAAAATGCTTTACACTTTCTGATGGCTTAAAATCTTACTTTGTCCGAGATGCGTTTTCTTCTAGAAAATCCAACCAAAAAATTGCCTATTTTCAACCCTTTTCCATTCTTGAAATTGAAGCTGTTCATAAAAACAAAGGCACTTTGGAAAACTTCAAAGAAATTAAATTGGCAATCCCGTTTCAAACTATTCACAATACAGTAACAAAAAGTACTATCGTGTTATTTTTATCAGAAATGATGCATTATTCCATTCATGAGGAAGAAGAAAATGAAGCGTTATTTACGTATTTAGAAACCGCATTATTATGGTTGGATGCTCACGATGACATAGCAAATTTCCATCTTATTTTTCTTTTAGAAGCTACAAAATATTTAGGGTTTTACCCCGACAATACCGATGTTGATTTGCCTTATTTCGAAATGACAGAGGGAATTTTTACGCCATTCATTGCGATAAGCTCCTTGTCTGAACACGAAACCCAACTTTTCAAAAAACTCCTAAGTTTAAAATTTGAAAGTGACTTGAAAACCTTTCATGTTATTGAGCGACAACTACTATTAAAAATTATAATTGATTATTACAGTTTTCATTTAGAAGGCTTTAGAAAACCAAAATCTTTGGATGTTTTGAAAGAAGTTTTTTCGTAAACGGACTTTTATTGATTTTATTTTTCAAAAACTATAGCGTTCAAAATCCTTTATTTCACTTGTTTTCAGCTAAGATTTATTACTTTTGTATCAAATTCTTAAAATGAAGCATCTCGTAGTTTTGTTTTTATTTCTGTCATTTTCAATTCAAGCACAATTCCAAATCAATGGCGTTGTAAAGGATGCAATAACTTCTATTCCATTACCATTTGCAACCATTTCTTCATCGCTCGGCGCCAATACAATAGCTGATGTAGATGGAAAATTCACTCTGCAAAGCACTCAGTTTTTATCAGAAATCACAGTTTCTTACATTGGCTACAGCCCTAAAAAAATTGTAATAGAAACCAACAAAACCTATTATCAAATTTTTGTTTCTCAAGCTACAAATGACTTAAATGAGGTAATTATTGCCAATATAAATCCTGCAAATTCGATTGTTAGAAATGTTATTAAGTTTGAAAGGTCAAATAATCCTAAAAAGAAATTGAAGACTTTTCAGTTTAAGGCATATAATAAATTAATTGTTACCGCCAATCCAGATTCTATAGATGGTAGAATTGATACTGTTTTTATTTATAAGAATAGTAAAAAGCAACTTTCAAAAATAGATTCCTCTGATTTTAAATTCAAAAAAATAATAAGCAAACAGCATTTGTTTCAAACAGAAAAAATATCTCAATTTCAATTTAATGAAAATGGCTTGAAAGAAACCGTTTTAGCAACAAAAATGGCAGGTTTCAGGCAACCCATTTATGAAATATTAGCGTTTAATCTTCAGTCGTTTTCAATTTATGATAAACAATATGAACTTTTTGAAACCCAATATATCAGTCCGATTTCAAAAGTGGGATTATCAAATTATAATTATAAAATATTAGACACCATTTCAATTGAAGGAAGAAATACGCTGATGATTTATTTTAAA
Organism: Flavobacterium sp.; assembly: GCA_044373885.1. Classification (GTDB taxonomy): domain Bacteria; phylum Bacteroidota; class Bacteroidia; order Flavobacteriales; family Flavobacteriaceae; genus Flavobacterium. The sequence continues at coordinate 3,605 of JBIPNF010000076.1, forward strand.
AATAAAAAACGAAAAAATGCTGCGGGATTGGAAGGTGTGCTTTATATCGACCAAAATAATTATGCTGTTGCCAAGGCAATTATGCGAATTAAAGGGGTATTAGATATTACTGGAGTACATGATTTTACGTATATTTCTAAGGAAAATATTTGGTTTCCAACCGCAAAAATATTCAAAATCATAAAAGGGAAAAACGATGATGATATTAAAATAGTAGGAGGTACGATTCAGTTTGAAGCTGACAGCAAAGACTTCAAATCACGAGAAAAAGTGGCTTTGGATTTCACCTATTTATTATCCGAAACCCATTACTCAGAATTTGATTTTAATACTCCAATAAAAATTAAAAAATCATTCATCGCAATTGACATTAAAGATGATGCCGCAAACAAAGACGAAACGTTTTGGAACACCTATCGGAAAGACAGTTTGGATAATAGAAGCCAAAAAACATATAGCATTTTAGATAGTATTTCAGTAAAAAACCGAATTGAAAGTAGGTTGCGTTTTGGTCGAAAAATCATAAATGGATACATTCCCTTGGGTCCAATTGATTTCGATTTAAGGTATTTATTGAGTTATAATAATTATGAAGGATTCCGAATAGGTTCGGGTGGAATTACTAGTGAAAAATTCTCAAGAAAATTCAGAATTGAAGGTTATACGGCTTATGGAACAAAAGATGGAAATTTCAAATACAATCTAGGAACAGCAGTGCGATTGGGTAAATTCTCCAATACATGGATTGGCGGTTCCTATACCGATGACGTAAATGAAATTGCCCATACGGTTTTTGCCATTGACAAACGTGTTTTTAAATTGTATGATCCGAGACCAATAAACGTTAGTACATTTTATAATTATCAAATGTGGAGAGGGTATATTGAAACTAAAATTATTCCTAAAACAGAAAGTATTTGGCAACTTTCTCATAGTGTAATTGAACCAAAATTTGATTATGTTTTCAATGCAAATGACAGATTATACAGTACATTTAAAATGTCTACAGCAATGGTTTCTTTGCAATGGAATCCTTATAGCGAATACATGCAAACGCCAATTGGCCGATTAGAAATTGAAAAAAGATTTCCAAAATTCACTTTTCAATTTACACAATCGTTACCAAAAATTTTAGAAAACGATTTTAATTTTAGCAAAATTGATTTCCGAATAGTGTATGAAAAAAAATATATAAACGGTCAAAAATCCGAGGTATTGTTTGAAGGCGGATATGCTATTGGTGATGTTCCGTTGACGCATTTATACAATACTTCTCCGAACAATTTAACGAAAGATAGAATCCAACAACGAATTACGTTTTCTAGCAGAAATAGTTTTGAAACGATGTTTTTCAACGAGTTTTTTTCTAATAAATTTGTGTCACTTCAATTAAAACAAGGTTCAAAAAGAGTTGCATTATTCAAAAAAGTAAAACCTTCATTGGTGTTTGTAACAAGAATGGCGTGGGGAAATTTAGACCATCCCGAACAGCACGTTGGCATAAATTACAAAACATTAAACAAGGGGTTTTTTGAGTCTGGAATTGAATTAAATCAAATATATAAAGGTCTTGGATTAACCGGTTTTTATAGATACGGACCAAATCAATTGCTTCGATTTGAAGATAATATCGCGGTTAAATTAAGTTTTGTTTTAGATTTAGGGTTGTAAATATTATGGTTTAACTATCAAAACTGAAGGAATGTCGCTCAGCCAATTGCTTTGAGAATCTACTAATTTCTTCCAACTTTCAAGACTAATTACCATTAAATCGTGTTGGTTTAAAAATTCCTTTTCTATGGTTTTATCATTTAATAAAGTCATATTACTAGGGTATTTATTTTCTAGAGAATCAACAGCATTCTCAATAATAAAATTATTTTTAATGTGTCCATTGCAATCTAAAACAGTAATTTTAGAGTCGTTATTGTAGATTAATTTTTGGGCATAATCCAATAAAAAACCGTCTTCAGCTCCAAAAATAGGAATAAACACCTGATTTATTTCTTGGAGACTTTTGTTAATTAATATTCCAAGAGGCATTTTCGTTTTAGAAATTATTTGACGTGTTCTTTCATCAAAAGGGGAATTTTCAAACAACCCTTCTTTTCCAGTAAACTTGTCAATTAAACGGTCTGGATTTATAATTCTTGTTGTAAATCCTAATACTTTTCCTAATAGCGTTCCTTCGAAAATTGATTTTCCAAGACCAACGAGTAATAAGTCGTATTCCCCTTGATTCGCAATATCAACAATGTCACTTTCAATATCAACGGTTGCTTTAAAAACGGTTGATATTTTTTGGTCTAATATTTTTGATTCGTTAATAATTGGAAGGAAACTATCGGTTTCGTATTCGTCCATATTGTAGGAATGCATTTCGTCGCTTAAAATCAGGTGCATTGCGGTAACATTCACGTTTTCTTTTTGTTTTCTTACCAAACTATTCGCTAATCTCAAAAGTGATTTTCCTTTTTCATTGTTTCCAAAGAACAATAAAATCTTGTATTTGCTATTATTTGTAATTTCTTCAGGAACGAAACGGTCTTTCGTTTTAAATGCCCAATTGATAATATCTAATAACGGTCCAGTCATAAAAGTCGTTACCAACGCCATAATAACCATCATTGTAAAAACTTCAGGGGTTATTACTTTTAAGTCCAAACCAATGTTCAAAACCACTAATTCCATTAGTCCGCGAGTATTCATTAATGCTCCAATAGTTAGGCTGTCTCTCCAACTTTGTCCTACAAATTTTGCTGCTAATGCACTTCCTAAAAATTTTCCAACTACTGCTACAAGAATAATAAAACCCGTAACTTTCCACATATAGGGATCATTTATTAATCCGATTTGAGTTCTTAAACCTGTAAATACAAAAAACAAAGGCAACAATAATATCACCGAAACATCTTCAACTTTTTCAATAAATATGGTTCTGAATTTTGAAATATCAGGCATAATAACTCCCGTCATAAAAGCGCCAAATAGTGCGTGAATTCCAATTATATTGGTTGCATAAGAAGAAAGAATTAAGGTTAAGAAAAATATCGCAACAACGGGTTTGCTTAAATTTTCACTTTTTGCATATAAATCACCAACTCTTTTTAGGAATGGTTTTACGATAAATAGCATTACAATTACATATAAAAAGGCAAGCGCAATTACATACAAAGCGCTTTCAAAAGTCCCTGCTTTTACAATTGCAATTACGACGGCAAGCAAGCACCAAGCGGTAATGTCATCAGCTGCAGCGCACGTAATTACAATTGCACCCAACCTTGTTTTATGAATTCCGCGTTCTTGAACAATCCTAGCTAAAACTGGAAATGCAGTAATACTCATAGCAATTCCCATGAATAAACTGAATGATAAAAACGGAACTCCTTCGGGGGCAAATGATTTGTATACAAAAAAGGCCAGTCCAATTCCAAGGGCAAACGGAATAACAATACTGGCGTGGCTAATTACAACTGCTTCATTGGCTTTATTTCTTAAAACTTTTAAATCCAATTCCATTCCGATGACAAACATAAAAAGGATTAATCCAATTTGACTCAAAAACTGAAGATTTCCTAATGATTGTATAGGAAATAATGCCAATGAAAAGTCGGGAAAGTACATTCCAATTAAGGAAGGCCCCAGAAAAATTCCGGCTATAATTTCTCCAATTACTGATGGTTGACCAATTTTTCTAAAAATCCAACCAAAAAAACGAGCAACTATGATAATTGTTATAATTTGTGCCAATAAAATCGCTAATGGATCCTCAAAATTGAGAACCATCGACGAAATAAAGTCGATCCAATGATTATTAGGTTTTGCAACTGTTGTTACTGTTTTTGCCGTTTCTAAAACCTTTCCTTTCGAAATAATCCAATAGATTAATGCTGTGAAACCACCAGTTACAGTAAAATAAAAAAAGGTGTTTTTATAGTTTTTCATAGATTATTAAGCAGTTTTTGAAAGATTTAAAGTGCAAAGATTGAAAAATCAAATATAGGGATTATTATAATTCATAAATGATTGCACAAATATAAAATCGGATTTTATATTATAGCATTTATTTTAATAAAAATATATCGGAAGGCCTATTATTTTTAAAGGTTTTAATTACCTTTACGCGCATTTAAATAGTATATGAAAAAGACATTAAGAGTAGGTTTTTGGGAATTTATCGCCCGATTAATCCTTACTTATAGAATCACAATATTGGTTGTTATTGCTGCAATTACCATTTTTCTTGGATTGCAATGGAAAAACCTAAATATGACCTATACCGAAGCGAACTTGCTTCCTAAAAAGCATATTGTAAACAGACAATATGACGACTTCCTAACTAAATTTGGTGAAGAAGGAAATCTAATCGTTATTGGATTCAAAGACCCGAAATTTTTCACACCGAAAGCCTTTGCCGCTTGGAATGAATTGATGACAGGACTAAAAAATTCTAAAGAAGTTGAATTGGTGGTTTCTTTAAACGACCTAAAGAAATTACAAAAAGACACCCTGGCAGAAAAATTTGAATTGGTGCCACTTATCAATCAAAATCAAACGGTAAATCCTGCCTATTTACAAAAAATAAAGTTGGAACTTTTTAATAATTTACCTTTTTACGAAGGTCTTCTATTCAATAAGAAATCAGGAAGTATTCGTTCGGCGATTTACTTAAAAAAAACAATTGTAAATACTGCCGAAAGAAAAACTTTTATCCTTGAAAACCTAATCCCAAAAATTGATAAGTTTGAAAAAGCCACTCGAATAGACCTTCGCGTTTCAGGAATGCCGTACATTAGAACCATCAACGCCGAAAATATGAAAGGCGAAATCGGACTTTTTATTGGTGCTGCTTTGCTAATAACATCCTTGATTTTCTTCCTATTTTTCCGTTCTTACAGAGCTACTTTTATCTCGATATTTATCCTGCTTTTTGGTGTAATGTGGTCTTTCGGAACCTTAGGTTTGTTTCATTATAGAATCACAATTCTAACGGCAATAATTCCGCCGTTGATAATTGTAATTGGAATTACAAATTGTATTTTCCTCATTAATAAATACCAGCAAGAAATAAAACTGCACCGTAATCAAGCGAAAGCTTTGCAACGTGTCATTTCAAAAATTGGGGTTTCAACCTTAATGACGAACCTGACAACTGCGGCTGGATTTGCTACTTTTATGATTACAGGTAACGATTTGTTGTTTGAATTTGGTTTGGTGACTTCTATAAATGTAATCACAGTGTATCTTTTAACGTTGGTTGTTGTGCCAATAATGTACAGTTTTATGCATGTTCCAAAGGAAAAGCATTTGTACCATTTGAGCAAAACCTATCTTTCATCGGTTTTGGATTGGGTTGAAAACATCGTGAAAAATAAACGAACGTATATCTATTCCATTTACGGATTGCTATTGGTTTTCAGCGTAATTGGAGTTATACAAATGAAAGTTTCAGGCAGTTTAATTGGTGAAATGCCAAAAAGCGCGTCGTTTTTTAAAGATATTGTATTTTTTGAAAAAGAATTCAATGGCGTAATGCCACTTGAAATTATGATTGACACCAAGCATAAAAAAGGCGTAATGAAATTGTCCACAATGAAAAAAATGGACGAATTGCAAAAAACGATTGAGCAAATTCCAGAACTTTCAAAACCCGTTTCAATTGTAAATTTGGTGAAATATTCCAAACAAGCATTCTACAACGGAAAGCCAGAATATTATGAATTGCCAACCTCTCAAGAGCAAGTATTTATCCTTTCGTATGCCAAAAATGCCACTAAAAACTCGAAAGAAAATCTAATGAAAAGCTACGTTGATTCCACAGGTCAATATGCCAGAATTACGACTTTTATGAAAGATATCGGCACCAAAGACATGTCGAAAATAGAAGGAAAATTAAGAACAAAAATAGAAGAAATTTTCCCAAAAGACCGCTATGAAGTAACGCTCACAGGAAAAGCATTGGTTTTCCAAAAAGGCACAACCTACCTAATAAACAACTTAATTGAATCGCTAATATTTGCCATTTTCCTAATCGCTGGGCTTATGGCGTATATGTTTCGCTCGGCAAAAATGATTTTTGTTTCCGTAATCACCAACGTTTTGCCGCTTTGCATCACCTCGGGATTAATGGGCTATTTAGGAATTCCCCTGAAACCATCAACGATTTTAGTGTTCAGTATCGCCTTTGGAATTTCCGTGGACAATGCCATTCAGTTTATGGCAAAATACCGCCACGACCTCATTCAAAACAACGGAAAAATCAAAAAATCAGTTTTTAGTGCCTTGCGAGAAACAGGAATTAGCACGTTTTACACCTCAATTGTTCTAATTTTTGGCTTCGCCGTTTTTACACTTTCCAGCTTTGGCGGCACCGTAGCACTTGGCGGCTTAATTTCCTGCACCTTGCTGTTCGCCATGTTCGCCAACCTTTTGGTTTTACCCGC
>JBIPNF010000281.1:0-2854 GCA_044373885.1 Flavobacterium sp.
AATCGATACAAGACTTCATGCAACATCACACACATACTGCATTATTTACGACCGTTTCAGGTGTTGTCGGTGGCGTTGGCAAAGCAATTTCCGCTAAGCCCCTATTACTGGCGATAACATTACCAGGACTGACCACCGTTATTATTTATGCTTCTGCATCAGCTGTTGCAGGCTATGTAGTTAAAAAGCTTTTAGACGCTGCTTCTCGCAAGCTCACCCAATTTTTCAATCAAAAATCTACTGACGACAATGAATAAATTGGTTGGCATAACACTCGGCGCCGCTGCGGTTTATGGCATGATCAGGTTACTGAGAATGCAAAACGTAGGTGATCAAACCAATATCACAATGGTGAATCCACGTGTTCATGCTGTCAATTTAGGCGGATTATCATTCCGTACGGAATTACTGATCTTACAAATCCATTTAAATTACAAGCCATTAACAGTGTGGGTAATTCTTGTACTGCAAGCTATCCAATGGTGTTGGAGGCCGTTTATCTAAATAAATATGGACAAAAGGTATTAAGTAATGCTGAATTTGTCAATAAATATGGGGCTATAGGTGTATCGGGTATTCGTGCAACCGGAGAAAGTAGAAACAATACACCGCTTCTTTCTGCAACTGCTGCGGTTACAAATATCACTAGCACAACAGCCACCAGTGGCGGCACAGTAAGTGCCGACGGCGGAGCTGCTGTTACTGCCCGTGGTGTTTGTTGGAGTACAAGTGCCATCCCCACAATTACAGATAGTAAAACAACAGATAGTACAGGAACGGGAGCGTTTACGAGTGCTATTACAGGTCTTAGTTCCGGTACCACTTATTATGTAAGATCTTATGCGACAAATAGCATTGGAACTACCTATGGACCACAAGTAAGTTTTACAACACTTTAAGAGAATAAAACTCAATAAATGTTAGAGTAGTAGTTAATCCTTAATGATTTTTTTAACGGTACTTCCTACACGTACAAAGTACAGCCCATTTTTAAGATCTTTAAGATCAACCTCCAATGTTCCTTTTGCTTTTTGTGAGAATACTTCCTTTCCGAGAAAATCGAAAATCAATAAATCGTTGAGGTCATTTACTGGTAGACCAGAGATGTTGATGGTGCTTGAAGACGGATTTGGATGAATGGAGAAATCGACCTTTTTATCAATTTCAACGGAACTAATTAACACGGAAATATTTTGAGAATCCGTAGTACTACAATTAGCAGTTTTATGTATTGCTTGGCAACTAACGGTATAATTTGCAGATGAAGCAGAATATTGATGTTCAATTGTTGAACCAACACCATATTTATTATCACCAAAATTCCAATAATAATTTACCGATGAATGCTGATTTGTTTGAGTAAATCTAATTCTTCCAGCTCCTAAATCGCTTGTAAAAAAGCTTGAAGTAGGTAAATCTACTTTTGTTAGATAAATGGTGTCTTTTGAAATACAGGAATATTTGTTGATTACGCTAACCCAAACATTACCTGAAGCACCAGAATAATCGATGGTTCTAGAAGTTTCTCCAGTGCTCCATAGATAAGAAATTCCGTCTCCTGCATCTAATACTTTTGAAATACAAAACTCGCTATCGTCCCCTAAAAAAATAGAATTTACTGGAGCAAATACTACCACAAAACAATCGACTAGATAACCACCCTGCCCTAAAATAATGGAGGCATAAACATCTGCTTCTCTACTTAAGTATATACTACTATCATCAACATTAGAACTTACAGGAACATTAGGGAAAGATAATGACCAATGAACGTTTTTATTTGGTGGATAAGAGAGCTCAACACTATCTCCTCTGCAAATATAAACCGTATCTTTTCTGTCAAAAATTACAGCAGAATTAAGAACTACCGTAGTATCTCTATGAATTACTTGAGAAAACCGTTTAACATATACGGTATAAACACCAGCTTTCTCGTAACTAACATAATTTTTAGAGGAAATAAACACGCCATTATACTTCCAAATAAAAGTATAAGGCGTATCTGAGTATGAAATATATAAAGTTGTAAACATTTGCGGTCTACTGATGGTATCTGGCAAGGTTAAAATGCCTGGAATTTGAGCAAATGTAGCGTTAACCCATAATAAAGCTATGATATAAGTTAATACAAGACGTTTTAGTTTAAGCATATTACACAGGAAACAAAAGTTATGCCAAAAGCAATTTTATTCGCAAAACCTCCCCTTTTTATTATCTTTAAAAAATTAATTAAAACCAAATGGCTACTACTTCCGAATTAAGCAAAAACTCATTCATACGTTACAACAACGAATTATTAAAAGTAATCGAATACGATCATATTACGCCAGGAAAAGGGAATGCAATTTATTCTCTAAAATGCAGAAACGTAGAGACCGGTAAACAAAGTGAAGTGCGATTTCGTTCTGGAGAAAAAGTAGATATTATTCGTGTAGACGAATATGAAATGCAATACCTCTATTCAGAAGGAGATTCACTTGTATGTATGAATCAAGAAACCTACGATCAAATTCCAGTACCTAATACTATTTTTGGAGAGGCCATACAATTTTTAAAAGAAGGCATGATCTTAAGAATTCGTTTTGATGATAATGAAAAACCATTAGCTGGCGATTTACCTAAACATGTGGAATTAGAAACCATTTATTCTGAAGTTGGCGTTAAAGGAAAATTACTCAAATTAGCACAAGTAGAAGGCAACATAAATGTTCAAGTTCCTTTGTTTGTAGAAGTAGGTGACAAACTAAAAATCAACACCGAAACTGGTGAATACGTTGAACGAATAATGAAATCTTAATTAATTATTTCTTAAAAACAACTTCGTCAAAAGCTAACCTGTTTCTTTCGCCCCATA
>JBIPNF010000078.1:0-9954 GCA_044373885.1 Flavobacterium sp.
TTAATTCAAAATGCTCGTGTTTTAGGAAAGTTGTTCCGAAGTAAATTAAACGAATACATACATACTTCAAACATCGCCGTTTTAGTGCGTGGTCGCGGTTTGTTGAATGCCGTCGTTATAAATGACACCGAGGAAAGCGATACTGCTTGGAACATTTGTATGGCTTTGCGTGACAATGGACTTTTAGCAAAACCAACTCACGGAAATATTATTCGTTTTGCACCGCCATTAGTTATGAATGAAGCTCAGTTATTAGATTGTGTTTCAATTATTATTAAGACGTTGAAGCAATTCGAGAAATAGCATTGAAACAAAAAACCCGCTAATTTATTCTGAAGTAATTCAAGTAAAATAGTGGGTTTTCTGTTTGTTAAAAGTAATAAATTATTGTTCTTGTTCTTGTTGGTATTTCATTTTTTCCATTAAGTTTTTTTCCATGTCTTTAATTCCTTGTTCACCCACGAAAACATATAGGTAAACACTAAAAATTAAATAGATAGAACTTAATACAACTCCAATAACAGCAAGGATTTTACCAATATTTAAATTTTTATAATTGACATATAATTCAGGATTTTGTTGATATAATTTCAAGTCTTTTTTAGCTAAAACTAAAGCTATTATTCCTAAAGTCAATCCTATAAAACCATAACAACAACAGGTTATTATTGAAAGTATTCCTAATACTAATACGGCAGTTCCGTTGGGTAAGTTTCTTTGTTCCATTTTTTTTTTTTTTTAATTTTAATTTAAAGGTTTGACATTTTGTAAATATAAGCAATAATCATAATCAATGCATTTGTAATTGCCATGCCAATGATAATTTTGTGGTAATCACGCGATTTATCAATGAAATGCAATCCTAAAAATCCAAACAGGAGTAGCGTTGTGTAAATTGCAGGAAACTGATAAAAAGCCTTTATGAAATTTCCATTGATTAATAAAAGTAAAGAACGTTGCGTTCCACAACCTAAACAATCAACTCCGAAAAGTGATTTATTCATACAAGGCAACATGTATTTTTCTATATCCAAAGCATAATTTATTTGCACTGCAATTTAACAAAAATAATATTCATTCTTGAATTGTAAGTTTATTATTTTAAAGTTCCCTATTTTTGATTTCTAATACAAATAGAAATGAAAAAATTGTTGCTGCCAATTATGATTATTGCAATCTTAATTGCTTTTTATGAACAAAGTTTAAAAGAGAAAAACGTCTATATTTTGGTTATAGCAATCGCGGTATTTATGTTTGGAATGATGAAATTGAGCGCAAAAACGCCGAGTAAAAATCAAGATAAAGAAGAAGATAATGTTCAATAAAGGGGATAAAGTTTCGGTACTAGACGATGCTATAGACGGAATAGTTTTGTCAGTTAATAACAAGGAGGTTTCGATTGAAACTGAGGATGGATTCGTGATGACATATTTTGTCAATGAATTGATTAAGATTAATAATACCAGTGATTTAAGTGAAAGTATTGGAAGTTTTAATTCAAATCAAATTAAAAAAGAAAAAGAAGAACCAAAAGCAAGGAGTTTTGTGAAAGACAAGAAAGCTAAGTACGAAATTCCTGCTCCAGAATTCGATTTACACATTGAAAAGTTAGTTCCAAGTTTCAAGGGAATGAGTAATTATGACATCCTTACTTTACAAACGGAAACAGCAAAAAGACATATTGAATTTGCTATTAGAAATCGCATTCCAAAAATTGTGTTTATTCACGGCGTTGGAGAAGGAATTTTAAAAGCGGAACTCGATTTTTTGTTAGGAAGATATGATTCTATTGATTTTCGTGAAGGTAATTATCAACGATACGGAATGGGTGCAACCGAGGTTTTTATCCGACAAAGCGCAAAAAAATAGTGCTACTTAATATCGAAATTATCAAAACAGCTTTGACTTTTTTATGCTTTTCTAAATAGAAGTCAGGTAGTTTCCAAAAATATATTGCTCATAAGTAAAAGAATTTACTCCATTTGAAAATGTTATGTTTTTGAAGACCACATAGTGGTTGTATCCTGTTAATGCTTGATTTGTAGGGTTTAATATTTGAGTTGTTGTCACTTCAATAATTCCACTTGTTCCTAAAACCCCTGTTGCGGCATTCCATTCATCAGTCACCGTTGGGTTTGCTGGAGGAAAAGAGGCGCAAAAATAGGAGCTACTAATAATGGAATCAAATAACCTGTAAACCAATTTATTTGTACTGCTTACTAGAATTTTTCGAGGCGTATTTGCAGGTGTAACTGTGTTTTCAAAAGTCGAAATTGGAGTTTGCAAAACCAACGCTTCATTGTTCTTAACCTTAAAAAAAAGTCCGTTATTTACAGTGCAGGAATTTATTGGTTCGGCAGTGTCAAAATTGAAGGTTTCCAATTTAATGTTTCCATCGTCGCAGCTATTAAAAAGTAGGGCGCAAAATAACAATCCAAGAAATCGTTTCATATTTTCTATATTTAAAACAAAAATAGAATATTTAATTTGTTTCAAAAGCAATAGTGTTCAAAATCATAAGAGTTATTCAGTTTTTTCCTTAAAAATGAAATTTTCAAAACATTTTTCACGAAAATTTAACTTTAAATAAACTGTATATTTGCATAAATGAAATTGGAACAATGAAAACGTATAAATATTATTTTGCTGCTTTTACTGCGTTTCTAATCTGGGGATTCTTCAGTTTGGCATTAAAACCCTTGCAAGATTTCCCTTCTTTAGATATTTTATTCTATCGCGTTTTTTTGAGCGCAATTGCAATGTTATTAATAAATGCTATTTTCAGACGAAAGGAAGTAAAAAAAAATCTCTTGTTATTTTCTAATTTAATAACAGAAGACAAAAAAAGAATCGTTTTTCTAACTTTAGGAGGTGGTTTTTTACTTATTGCCAATTGGTTTGTTTTTATTTATGTTGTCAATCATGTCAACATCAAAGCGGCTTCTTTGGCCTATTTAATCTGCCCTATCCTCACTACTGTTTTTGCTTTTGTAATTTTAAAAGAAAAGATTAGCAAGCCTCAGTGGATTGCCGTCTCTATTAGTGTTTTTAGTTGTTTTCTGTTGTCTCTTAATCATTTCCAAGATATTTTATTTAGTTTTATTGTTGCTGCTTCGTATGCGTTGTATCTAGTCAGCCAAAGGAAAAACAGTGAGATTGATAAGTTTATCACCCTAACAATTCAATTGGTTTTTACGGCTTTGGTAATTATTCCATTTTATCCAAATTATAGCGGTGTTGTTCCAGTGGCTCCTTTTTTTTATATTTGCCTAACAGTAATTGTTGTAGTTTTTACAATTATTCCTTTATTTTTAAATCTTTATGCACTTAAAGTAATTAATTCGTCAACTGTTGGTATTATGATGTATATCAATCCTATAATAAATTTTTTAATAGCCATTTTTTATTATAATGAGGAAGTGACTTCCATTCAATTGGTTTCTTATTTCTTAATTCTGATTTCCATTCTAATTTTTAATAAAAAGTTGCTTTTTAATAGAAAAGTTGCAGTTTCTTCATTGGAAAATAATAATTAAATATAATTTAAATAATGAAAAAAGTATATTTAGATAACGCATCAACAACTCCAATTCGGGAAGAAGTGATTCACGAAATGGTTACTATAATGTCTAATATTTACGGAAATCCATCATCAACGCATAGTTTTGGTAGAAATGCAAAAAGTATAGTAGAACTTTCTCGTAAAGCTATCGCCAAAGAAATGAATTGTAACGCTCAAGAAATTATATTTACTTCTGGTGGAACAGAATCCAATAATTTAATTCTTCGTTCTTGCGTTAAAGATTTGAAAGTGAAACGAATAATTACTTCGAAAATCGAGCATCACGCTGTTTTGCATACAATTGAAGCGCTTCAAAAAGAATTCGATATTCAAGTAGATTACGTAGCAATCAAAGCAAATGGATGTATTGATAAAACAGATTTAGTGGGTTTACTTTCCCAAGACATTAAAACATTAGTGAGTTTGATGCACGTTAACAATGAAATTGGAACAATTTTAGAATTGGATTTAATTGCAAGAATTTGTCAACAAAATAGCGCTTTATTTCATTCAGATACCGTTCAATCTGTAGCAAAAACAGAATTAGATTTGCAAAAAACGCCAATTGATTTTATAGTTGCCTCTGCCCATAAATTCCACGGGCCAAAAGGCGTTGGTTTTGCATTTGTAAGAAAAAATTCAGGTTTGCAACCTCAAATATTTGGTGGCGAACAAGAAAAAGGTTTGCGTCCAGGAACTGAAGCGGTGCATCAAATTGCTGGAATGGCGAAGGCTTTAACGCTTTCGTTAGCTAATTTAGATACCGAAAGAACGTGTATTACGGAAGTTAAAAACTATTTAATTCAACAATTAGAATTGGAATTTCCAGAATTTCAAATTAATGGTTCTCAAGATGGTTTTTATACTGTTTTGAATATAATCTTGCCTTTTTCTGAAGATAAAACAGCAATGATTCTCTTTGGTTTAGATATGAAAGGGATTGCGGTTTCCCGTGGAAGTGCTTGCCAATCTGGAAGTATCTCGCCTTCTCACGTTCTTGCTGAATTTCTTTCTGCTGAAAATTTAAAAAAACCAAGTATCCGAATTTCATTCAGTCATTATAACACCAAACACGATATCGATTTGTTAATTGATGGTTTGAAAGGAGTTTAAATTATTTCTTTTGTGCTTTTAACTTTGCTTTTTCTTGTTTTTTGAAATACCCACGAAATAGAAAGTTATGTTTCAAGGCTTCCAAATCTTCATTTAAACGGAAACTCGCCTGATTGATATTGGTCATTGTAGAATCTATTTTGCGCACTAATTCTGGATTGTTCGATAAATAATTAAGCGCGCCTTTTCCATCTTTTACATTAGTAATAGTAGCGTTTAAATTGGTTACGACTTTATCAATTCCATCACTTGAACGCTGTAAATTGATAACAATTGTCTTTATATTATTGGCTACAGCCGTATCTTTTAAAACTCCAATTACATTATCTTTATTGTTTAATGTTGCAATCAATTCATTTAATTTTGTTACTGATTCTGAAGTTCCTTTGCTCGTTAATTTCAAATATCGCAACGTTTGTTTCAAATCGCTTCCCATAATTGTGTCCTTAATTAGTAGCCCGACGGTTCCTTTTCCTTGAGTGATTTCCTTTGTGATTTCCAGCAAATCAACCGTTAGCAAAGCCGCATTTTGATTGGTAATGTTCAAGGTATTCAATATATCATCAGTACGAATTCTGTTTACAGATTTAATAATATCACCAGGTTGGACGGCACTAATTGTATTTTCACCAGGCGTAATATTGATAATCATATTTCCAACCAAACCATCAGATCCAATGGTTGCCACTGCATTTTTTTTGATGTGTTTGAAAACGGATTTATCAATAATCATATCTACACGAATTGTAGTATCGTTAATCATTGAAATACCCCTAACTGTTCCCACATTTATTCCAGAATACCGAACATTATTCCCTAATTGTAAACCACTTACATTATTAAAAATTGCACTTAATTTATTGGTTTCACCAAACATTTTTTGCTTTTCTCCAATGAAATAAATGGCTAAAACAAATAGCATTGATCCAATGATTACAAAAATTCCTAAACGCATTTTCTGTGTTGTTGACTTTTCCATTTTTATATTTATTTAAAGAAAGCACGAACTTTTTCATCCGATGAAACAGATAATTCTTCAAAAGTTCCTTCCTTATAATTTATTCCATCAACCAATAAAATCATCCTATTTGAAATCACACGAGCACAATCCACATCGTGCGTAATTATTATAGATGACGTATTGTATTTTTTCTGAATTGACATCATTAACAAAATAATTTCTTTAGAAGTAATGGGGTCTAAACCCGTTGTTGGCTCATCATAAAGAATAATTTTAGGCTGCAAAATTAAAGTTCTTGCTAATGCGATTCTCCGTTTCATTCCCCCAGAAAGTTCGTTGGGCATTAAATCTATTGCGTTTGCCAAACCTACATTTTCTAGGGCTTCCATTACTAATGGCGTGGTGTCTTCTAGAAAACCAAATTTTTTGGTGTGTCTTCGCAACGGAAATTCTAAATTTTCCCGAACCGACATCGAATCATAAAGGGCGCTTCCTTGAAACAAAAATCCAATTTCTGTTCGCAATTCATCTAAATCTTCATGTTTTAAATCGTTTATATTTTTGCCCATCACCTTAATCGTGCCGCCATCAGGCTCTTCCAATCCAATGAGGCATTTTATCATTACTGATTTTCCGCAACCTGATTTTCCCATTACAACCAAATTCTCGCCTTCAAATAACTTCATGTTGAATCCATTTAGCACAAGGTTATCACCATAACTTTTTCGGAGGTTGTTGATTTCTATAACAGGATTTGATTTATCGGTTTTCATAATTTATAAATCATAAAATATATTTGAAACAAATACGGCAATAAAATCAATAATAAAAAGTAGCATAGAAGTGAAAACCACCGCTGAATTTGCAGCAAGTCCAACGCCAGCCGTTCCTTTTTTGCAATTATAGCCTTTAAAACATCCCACTAGTCCGATTGCAAATCCGAAAAAAAATGTTTTGATTGTGGTTGGGATTAAATCACTGAATTCTAAACTATTGAAAACTTGATTGAAATAGAGTAAATACGATACATTTCCTTTAATATTTTCAACCATAGCAGAACCAAAAATGGCTATTGCATCTCCAAAGAAAACTAAAATTGGAATCATTAATGTAGTCGCTAAAATCCGAGTAACTACAAGGTATTTGAAAGGATTTGTACCTGAAACTTCCATAGCATCAATTTGTTCTGTAACGCGCATCGACCCTAATTCGGCACCAATACCAGAACCAATCCTTCCTGCGCAGATTAAAGCGGTTATGATGGGTCCAATTTCTCGTATTATTGAAATACTAACCATTGATGGCATCCATGAAACTGCTCCAAATTCTTGAAGCGTTGGCCGAGATTGTAATGTAAATACCAATCCAATGATGAATCCTGTGACGGCAACCAATAATAAGGAACGGTTTCCCATATTGAAACATTGACGCAAAAACTCTTTGAATTCAAAGGGTCTTTTGAAAACTTCCTTAAAAAAACGTTTTGCAAAATAGGAGAGTTCTCCAATTTCTAATAAAAAAGCTTTGAATAAATCGATTATGTTTAAAATACTATTCATAAGTTGATGAATTAATTTTAATCGAGAAAAGGGTACTCAAATATACGATTATTCTGCCAAAGTAACAATCGATTTGTTGTGAAATAAAAAACCTACTAAAAAATATTAGCAGGTCGATGAATTTAAATATTGAAGAAGTTTTCTTTTAAAATGGAACGTCACTATCGTCTTCAAAACTATTCAAATTACTTCCAAAAGCTTCATTTGCCGATGGTAAGTTTTTTGTTTGAAAAGGATTGTCATCATGATTCATTTTTGAGGGTAAATCATCATAACTTCCGCCATAACTTTCTAAATTTTCGAATTTACCGAGATTTCCAACAAATTTCAAGCGCACACTTTCTAAACTTCCATTTCTGTGTTTGGCAATAATAAATTCAGCTTGTCCTTGCGTTGGTGAACTTCCTTCATCGTCCCATTCGTCTAATTTGTAATATTCAGGTCTGTAAATAAATGAAACAATATCCGCATCTTGCTCAATCGCTCCAGATTCCCTAAGATCAGATAACAAAGGTCGTTTGTGACCTGGTCTTGTTTCTACAGCACGAGATAATTGAGATAATGCAATTACGGGCACACCTAATTCTTTCGCCAAGGCTTTTAAGTTTCGGGAAATGGTAGAAATTTCTTGCTCTCTATTTCCAGCTCCTTTTCCGTTACTTCCGCCCGCTGTCATTAATTGCAAATAATCCACAATGATCAGTTTGATTCCATGTTGAGACGCCAAACGTCTGGATTTTGCTCTTAAATCAAATATTGAAAGCGAAGGAGTATCATCAATAAAAAGTGGTGCTTTTTCTAGGTTTTTAACTTTAATACTTAATTGTTCCCATTCGTGTTTTTCTAATTTTCCAGTTCTTAATTTTTCAGAAGACAAGCCTGTTTCGGATGAAATTAATCTAGTAATTAACTGAACAGATGACATTTCTAAAGAAAATAATGCTACAGGATGTCCAAAATCTATGGCAACGTTTCGGGCCATTGAAAGTACGAATGCGGTTTTTCCCATACCAGGACGTGCCGCAATGATAATTAAATCACTCGGTTGCCATCCTGAAGTGACTTTATCTAAACTATCAAAACCAGTTGCAATACCACTTAACCCTTCTTTTCCAGCAATTTCTTCAATTCTCTTTTTGGCTTGAATTACTAAACTTTGTGCTGTTTCAGAACTACGCTTTATGTTTCCTTGAGTAACTTCGTATAATTTAGATTCTGCTTTGTCTAATAAATCAAAAACATCAGTGGATTCATCATAGGATTCCTCGATGATTTCAGATGAAATTCGTATTAAACTTCGTTGGATGAATTTCTGTAGAATAATTCGTGAATGAAACTCAATATGTGCCGAAGAGGAAATTTTTTGAGTTAGTTGAATCAAATAAAAATCACCCCCAGCTAATTCTAATTTAGCGTTCTTTTTTAGCTGTGCTGAAACTGTTAATAAGTCTATTGGTTGAGAATCGGTGAACAACTGAAAAATCGCTTCAAAAATATGTTTGTGTGCGTCTTTATAAAAAGCATCGGGTTGTAAAATATCAATTACTTCGTCAACTCCTTTTTTATCAATCATCATAGCACCTAAAACCGCTTCTTCCAGTTCCAGTACCTGTGGTGGGAGTTTCCCTTTTTCTAAATTGATAATAGTAGTTTTATCTACTTTTATGGGGTTGAGGTTCACGAATTTTTCCATGAAGCGAAAGTAACAAAAAAATAAAAAAGGTACCGCACGAGTTATTACAAATAATTGTTAATAACTAACTATTTTTTGTTTATAACCAAAAAAAAATCCGAAACCATTGGGCTTCGGATTTTACACTTTTTTATAAGAAATTACTCTTTAAACTCGCCCATCTTGCTGTATTTGTCCATTCTTTGGGCAACTAGCTCGGTTGTTGATAAGTCTTTCAATTCGTTATAACCTTTCAATATATATTGTTCTACAGTTTTGAATGTAGTTTCTCTGTCGTAATGAGCTCCGCCAAGTGGTTCAGGAATGATATCGTCAACTAATTTTTGTTTTTTCATATCAGCTGAAGTCAATTTTAATGCTTCGGCAGCTTGTTCTTTATATTCCCAACTTTTCCAAAGTATAGAAGAACAAGATTCAGGAGAAATAACAGAATACCAAGTATTTTCTAACATATAAACTCTGTCACCAACACCAATTCCTAATGCACCACCGGAAGCACCTTCACCAACAATTACAGCTATAATTGGCACTTTTAAACGAATCATTTCAATGATATTTCTTGCAATGGCTTCGCCCTGACCGCGCTCTTCGGCTTCTAAACCAGGGTAGGCTCCAGGAGTATCGATTAAAGTTAAAACAGGGATTCCGAATTTTTCGGCCATTTTCATTAATCGCAATGCTTTCCTATATCCTTCAGGATTTGCCATTCCGAAGTTACGGAATTGACGTGTTTTTGTATTGAAACCTTTTTGTTGGCCAACAATCATGAATGATTGTCCACCGATTTTTCCTAGTCCACCGATCATTGCCTTATCGTCTTTGAAATTTCGATCTCCAAACATTTCTAGGAAAGTATCTCCACACAAAGCTCTAACATGATCCATTGTGTATGGACGACTAGGATGCCGCGACAATTGTACACGCTGCCAAGCCGTTAGGTTTTTATATATTTCGCGTTTGGTTTCTTGTAATTTTTTCTCAATTTGTTTGCAAGTTGTGGTCACATCAACATTGGACTCTTGCCCGATGATTTCACATTTGTCTAATTGGTCTTCTAATTCTTTTA
>JBIPNF010000283.1:0-2826 GCA_044373885.1 Flavobacterium sp.
AGCAATCCACATCCACACGGACAAATTTGGGCACAATCCTCTTTGCCTACGCAAGTAGAGAAAACACAAAATAGTTTGAAAGCCTATTTTGATAAAAATCAAAGCAATCTTTTGATTGACTATTTAAAAGAAGAATTAAAATTAAAGGAGCGTATTGTCATTGTAAATAATAATTTCGTAGCCTTAGTTCCTTTTTGGGCAATTTGGCCATTTGAGACGATGATTATTTGCAAACGTCATATCACTAAAATTACAGACTTTACTCTTGAGGAAATTGAAGATTATGCAAGTATTCTTAAGTTATTAACGATTAAATACGACAATCTTTTTGAGACTTCTTTTCCTTATTCATCAGGAATTCATCAAGCACCAACCGATGGGGAACTTCACCCAGAATGGCAATTTCACATGCACTTTTATCCACCCTTGTTGCGTTCAGCTTCGGTCAAAAAATTTATGGTTGGTTACGAAATGATGGGCGAATCGCAACGCGATATTACAGCTGAAAAAAGTGCTCAAATGTTAAGAGATTTGTCTGACGTACATTATAAAAGTAAATAAGAAATGAAAGTATTAGTAACTGGAGGTTTAGGATTTATCGGTTCGCATACGGTAGTAGAATTGCAAAATAAAGGTTTTGAAGTAGTAATTATTGACAATCTTTCCAACTCTACTGAAGCCGTTTTAAAAGGTATTGTAGCAATTACTGGTAAAAAACCCCTATTTGAGAAATTAGATTTAAGGGAAAAATCTTCGGTACACGCTTTTTTTAAAAAACACAATGATGTGAGCAGTGTGATTCACTTTGCGGCTTCAAAGGCAGTGGGCGAAAGCGTTAAAAATCCATTGTTGTACTATGAAAACAATATTGCTTCTCTGGTATATTTGTTGCAAGAATTACAACAAAAAGCAGAAGCCCATTTTATTTTCAGTTCGTCCTGCACGGTTTATGGTCAAGCAGATGAAATGCCTATTGATGAAAATGCACCTATCAAACCCGCTATGTCTCCTTATGGGAACACCAAACAAATAGGGGAAGAAATTATAACTGACGTTGCAAAAGTGAGTACTATCAACGCGATTTTATTGCGTTATTTTAATCCAATTGGTTCGCACCCATCTGCTGAAATAGGAGAATTACCAATTGGTGTTCCACAAAATTTGGTTCCATTTATTACCCAGACTGGTATTGGGTTGCGAAAAGAATTAATGGTGTACGGAAACGATTATCCAACTATTGATGGTACTTGTATTCGAGATTATATTCACGTAGTCGATTTGGCTAAGGCGCACGTAGTGGCTTTACAACGCCTTTTAGAAAATAAAAATGAAGATAAAGTTGAGATTTTCAACTTGGGAACAGGAATTGGCAGCTCCGTTCTTGAAGTGATATCGAGCTTTGAAAAAGTAAGCGGAAAACCATTTCCATATAAAATTGTTGACAAAAGAGAAGGAGATGTCACCATGGCTTATGCCAGTACAGACAAAGCCAATACTATCTTGGGCTGGAAAACAGCATCGTCTTTGGATGAGGCAATGGAAAGCGCTTGGAAATGGGAACAGAAAGTTGGGATAAAATAACTTTCATTAGAATCTTAAAATCAACATAAATAAAAATTTTTACACTATTAATTTAATTAACCTACAAAAACCAAAATTATGAATACATTACAATTTGCAGACTACATGGTCTTTCTTGTTTACTTTTTTATTGTATCTGGATATGGATATTGGATATACAAAAGAAAACAAAACGCTTCACATTCGGCTTCTCATGATTACTTTTTAGCTGAAGGATCACTAACTTGGTGGGCTATTGGAACTTCCTTAATTGCTTCCAACATTTCTTCTGAACAATTTATTGCCATGTCAGGAAATGGATTTAAAATGGGTTTGGCTATTGCAAGTTATGAATGGCTGTCGGCATTGACATTAATTATTGTGGCTGTATTTTTTATTCCTGTTTACCTAAAGAATAAAATATATACAATGCCGCAGTTCCTAAATCAAAGATACAACGGAGATATTGCTATGATTATGGCCGTTTTCTGGTTGTTGTTGTATGTAATTGTAAATTTGACTTCTATACTTTATCTAGGTGCTTTAGCAATTAACGGTATTTCGGGTATTAATCTTGATTTGTGTATGTACGGTTTGGCATTCTTTGCAATTATTATTTCACTAGGAGGCATGAAAGTTATCGGTTATACCGATGTTATACAAGTGGTATTCCTAATTTTTGGAGGTTTAGTAACTACTTATTTAGCATTAGATAAAGTAGCCGAATTAAATGGACAACACGGAATGGTAAACGGATTTAATTATATGATGAATCAATCTGGGGACCATTTCCACATGATATTTCAAAAAGACAGTCCAAATTTCCCAAGTTTACCTGGACTTACCGTTTTATTGGGAGGTATGTGGATTGTGAACTTGAATTATTGGGGTTGTAATCAATACATAACTCAAAGAGCTTTAGGTGCGGATTTAAAAACAGCGAGAACTGGAATTCTATTCGCTGCTTTCTTGAAATTATTAATGCCTGTTATTGTTGTTTTACCTGGTATTGCAGCTTATGTAATATATACAAAAGGGGGTCTACAAACTGAATTGTTAGGGCCTGATGGAGTTTTAAATCCAGATAGATCTTACCCTGTATTATTAAATTTATTACCAGTAGGATTGAAAGGTTTGTCTTTTGCGGCATTAACCGCTGCAGTTGTTGCGTCATTAGCAGGTAAAGTGAATAGTATTTCAACCATTTTTACATTGGACATTTACAAGAAAAAAATTGATGTCGATTGTAGTGAACAGAAAATGGTT
>JBIPNF010000282.1:0-2826 GCA_044373885.1 Flavobacterium sp.
ATAAATAAACGAATTCTCGTTCTCGACGGAGCAATGGGAACCATGTTACAACGCTATAATTTCTCAGAAGAAGATTTTCGTGGCGAACGTTTTGCAGCTTTTCCTCATTCCTTAAAAGGAAATAACGATTTGCTTTCGCTTACGCAACCCAAAGCAATTCGTGACATTCATGCACTATACTTTGAGGCAGGAGCCGATATCGTAGAAACCAATACGTTCTCAGGAACAACAATCGGTATGGCCGATTACCACCTCGAAGATATAGTTTACGAACTCAATTTCGAATCTGCTAAAATAGCACGCAAAGTAGCTGATGAATTTACTACCAAAAATCCAAACAAACCTCGATTCGTTGCAGGTTCAATAGGACCAACAAACAGAACAGCAAGTATGTCACCTGATGTGAACGACCCAGGTTTCAGAGCTGTAACATTCGACGATTTACGCATAGCCTACAAACATCAAGTTGAAGCGCTACTTGACGGTGGAGTAGATTTGCTTTTAGTTGAAACTATTTTCGATACACTAAATGCCAAAGCAGCACTTTTTGCAATCGAAGAAGTTAAAGACGAACGTAAAATCGATATTCCAATTATGGTTTCAGGTACCATTACCGATGCTTCTGGAAGAACCCTTTCAGGACAAACCGTGGAAGCGTTTTTAATCTCAATTTCACATATTCCGTTGTTGAGCGTTGGTTTCAATTGTGCTTTAGGCGCACACCAACTGAAACCGTATTTGAAACAATTGGCAAACCATACGTCTTTCAATATTTCGGCACATCCTAATGCGGGTTTGCCAAATGCTTTCGGACAATACGACGAAACACCCAAAGAAATGCAAGCACAAATCAAGGAATATTTAGATGAAAATTTAATCAATATCATTGGCGGTTGTTGCGGAACAAATCCCGATCATATTCGACTAATTGCAGAGGTTGCAAAGGATTATAAACCGAGAAAAGTTGTCGGTTGATGGAAAATTACACCCTATAAATTTATAAAAATGAAAAAATCTATAGTATTATTTTATCTTATTTTCAGTACTCTTGTTAGCTGTTCTTCTGCAGAGAATTGTACTAAAACAATTACTATTCCAAGAAGAACTATTATAACGCCTACTGGATCATCGTACTACCCTGAATTGCAATCAGTGGTTCCCTGTGATTATGTGATAACTCCTGTTCAAGAGCAAATACCATTACAAAATTTCACTTACGAAGTATTAAATTTTAATTTCACACCTGATACAGGAAATAATACCAATAGATTGAAATTTGATATAAAACTTAATAATCCGAATAATTTTGTTATTAAAGGATTTGCATATATAACAGTTAATACTGATGGTGTTGAGTCTTCTTCGGGTTTCACAAATGGAGCAATTTCTACTTGCATTGAAATAAATACTAACTCAAGTTGTATTTTTTCTTTTGATAAACAAGCCTCTCTTAATTTAGGTATTATACAATCAATTCAGTTAGTTAATGTAAAATATTATTTAACTAATTAGAATAAATTTCCCCAAACAAGCGCGAGCTTCAAGCTCTTGCCCATAGTAATGGGAAGTTAAAAAAAGTTTGAAAAAAATAAATTTTGAATAGGCACGAGCGTGACGCTCGCACTAGAAGAGGATAAAAAAGCTTTGTGCCTTCGTGGCAAATAAATAAAATATGTCAGAAATAAAAAAATATTTAAAATTATCAGGTCTTGAACCGTTAATCATTACGCCAGAAACCAACTTTGTAAACGTTGGAGAACGAACAAATGTTACTGGCTCGCGTAAATTTTTACGTCTTATAAAAGAAGAAAAATACGCCGAAGCACTTGCAGTGGCTCGTGACCAAGTAGAAGGTGGAGCACAAATCATCGATATCAATATGGATGAAGGAATGCTTGACGGTGTTTATGCAATGACTACTTTCCTAAATTTAATTGCTTCCGAACCGGATATTTCTCGTGTTCCATTAATGATTGATAGTTCAAAATGGGAAATTATCGAAGCTGGTTTGAAAGTGGCTCAAGGTAAAAGTGTGGTTAATTCTATTTCTTTGAAAGAAGGGGAAGAACAGTTTATTCATCATGCCAAATTAGTTAAACGCTACGGCGCAGCTGTAATCATTATGGCATTCGATGAAAAAGGACAAGCCGATAATTACGAACGACGAATTGAAATTTGCAAACGCTCGTACGATATATTAGTAAACGAAGTTGGTTTTCCAGCTCAAGATATCATATTTGACCCCAATATTTTTCCTGTTGCCACAGGAATGGATGAACATAAATTGAACGCTTTAGATTTCTTTCGAGCCACAAAATGGATTAAAGAAAATCTTCCATACGCACATGTAAGTGGTGGTGTGAGTAATGTTTCGTTCTCTTTTAGAGGAAATGATACGGTGCGTGAAGCGATGCATTCCGCTTTCTTGTATCACGCTATCAAAAACGGAATGACAATGGGAATTGTAAATCCAGAGATGTTATCTATATATGATGAAATCCCAAAAGATTTATTAGAACACGTTGAAGATGTTTTATTAAACAGAAGAGACGATGCAACCGAACGCTTATTAGATTTTGCTGAAAATGTAAAAGGAGATGTAAAAAACAATGAAAAGGCTATTCAAGAGTGGCGCTCCGGAACTATTCAAGAACGATTAACGCATTCATTAGTAAGAGGAATCGACGAATTTATAGAAATAGATATTGAAGAAGCAAGACTAGCAGCTTCAAAACCTATCGAAGTTATCGAAATTAATTTGATGACAGGAATGAATGTTGTTGGTGATTTATTCGGAAGCGGAAAAATGTTTTTGCCTCAAGTAGT
>JBIPNF010000285.1:0-2811 GCA_044373885.1 Flavobacterium sp.
TTGGAGGGTTGTGCATTTTTTTTAACCGCAATGGGCGCAAAGATTTACGCAAGGGACGCAAAGGCAAATTAATTATGAATTATAAGTTATGAATTATGAATGTGTGGAAAGCGTGGAAGTGTCGTTTCTTCATTCGACATTTGACATTCGACAATTTTTTAGTCTTTCATCTCTTCGTCTTTCATCTCTTCGTCTTTTATCATTTATCTTTTATTTTTTTTCGACAATAATCAATTCATTGTGTTGCTCAACCCTGGGAATAGTGGTAGTTTTAAACTTTGTTGCGTCAAATTCATTTCGATATTTAATATTCCTAGTATTGTCATTTTCCTTTGTTAGCATGGTGTTGAAAAGGATATAACCATTTAGATTTAAGAGGGACCCAATTCTGTCAATGAAGAATTTTTCAAAGAGAAAATTCGGCATGTTGGTATCTTGAAAAATGTCGATGATTATTAAATTATATGTTTCATTGGTTTTCAAAACAAATTCAAAAGCGTCGTCAATAACAATAGTTAAGTTGGGGATTTCATTTAATTTAAAATAAGTATTTGCAATTTTGATGATTTCGGGATCAATTTCAACACCTGTAATTTTGCCCTTAAAGTGAATTTCATTTACCAAAGTTTTGATAACACTTCCTCCCGCAACACCGAGAACCAAGATGGATTCCATTTTTTGAATGGTTTCAAAACCGATAAATTTCAATCCTTTTCTTAAAATTCGTTGCAAACTCCCATAGGAATAATTAGTATTTTTGGAATCCAATACCAATTCACCGTTTGTCCAAGTAACTTCAAGCGAGTTGCTTAAGGAAGATTTTCGCTTGTAGATGTTTATAGGAATCAAAAAACTTAATATCTTTTTAAGCATTATATTTTTTTATCAAAAATAACAGATTAATGTTACTTTTACACAAAAGTATTAAGAATGAAGAAACAAATTTACAAATGGATTTTTTTTCGGCTAATGGGATGGAAAATCGTTGGCGAAATCGATGAAAAAATTACCAAATGCGTATTGATGGTTGTCCCACATACAAGCTGGCACGATTTCTATTTAGGGATTTTCACACGTGGTATTACAGAAGTCGAAATGAACTGGCTAGGTAAAAAAGAATTGTTTGGGTTTCCATTCGGATGGTATTTTAGATATATGGGTGGCGCTCCATTAGATAGAAAGAGGAGCTTGAATAAAGTTGATACTATTGCAGAAGTTTTTAAAAACAAGCAAATATTCCGATTGGCTATTGCCCCCGAAGGAACTCGAAAAAAAGTTACGGAGTTAAAAACGGGTTTCTATTATATTGCAATGAAAGCAAATGTTCCGATAATTCCTGTGGCTTTTGATTTTGGTAAAAAAGAAGTACGTCTTGGGCAACCTTTTGTTCCTACGGGATCTTTAGAAGATGATTTGAAAGCCCTAACGAGTCATTTTATAGATACAAAAGGAAAAGTACCCGAATATAGTTTTGAAGTAAAATAAATTATTAATTCAAGGTTCTTTTATTTAGCTGCTATTGTAATTATAAAGATGTTTACTTTTGTAAATCAAATACTAAGTTATGAATTTCGAGAAATTATTCTATCAATTTAAAGAATCTAATTTATTTGGTCGCTATATTACCCTAGAAAATATTGAGCCATTATTGATGAAATTTAACACCAATTATCAGGTTCAAATAATCGGTTATTCAGTCCTTGGAAAGCCAATTTATACATACCAATTAGGAACTGGTTCCAAAAGAGTTTTGCTATGGTCGCAAATGCATGGAAATGAAAGCACAACTACAAAAGCACTTTTTGATTTTTTAAATTTCTTAAATAGCGATACTGCATTTGCTGAAAAAATGCTTGAAGAATTTACTTTTTGTTTTTTGCCGATGCTAAATCCAGACGGAGCGATGTTATATACCAGGGAGAATGCTAATAAAGTAGATTTGAATAGGGATTCTCAAGCGCTTACTCAGCCCGAGAGTATTTTATTGAGACAAACATTTGAAAAATTTAAACCAGACTATTGTTATAATCTGCATGATCAACGTACTATTTTTGGTGTTGGAGATGAAATTCCTAAACCAGCCACAGTTTCATTTTTAGCGCCTTCTTATAATGAAGCAAGAGAAATTAATGAAGTCCGGGCTAAAGCAATTGAGGTTATTGTTGCTATGAATGCTGTTTTGCAAGGGTATATTCCAAATCAAGTGGGGCGTTTTGACGATTCATTTAACATTAATTGTATTGGAGATACATTCCAATCATTAAATGTTCCGACTATATTAATTGAAGCCGGACATTTTCAAGAAGATTATGATAGGGAAATTACTCGAAAATATATTTTTATAGCGCTTATTTCCGGTTTGAAATATATTTACGAAAACGATATAGTTATCAATAAAATTCAAGATTATCTGAATATTCCTCATAATAAAATCTGTTTTTATGATTTTATTTATAA
Organism: Flavobacterium sp.; assembly: GCA_044373885.1. Taxonomy (GTDB): domain Bacteria; phylum Bacteroidota; class Bacteroidia; order Flavobacteriales; family Flavobacteriaceae; genus Flavobacterium. The sequence continues at coordinate 2,458 of JBIPNF010000285.1, forward strand.
AAACATCAAAATTAATTATGATAATAATAAATTTATTACGAATTTTGCAATTCAATATAAAGAAGAATTAATTGATAATCAGCTTTTATTCAATGCGTATATTACTGACATTGGGGATTTGAAAGGTTTTTTCGGACATTTTGAGTACGATGCTAAAGAAGCTTTGTATGAAAATTTAGAAGAAAAAATTCCAAAATTAGATCAAAAAGCAAATTTTTCTTTAGAAAAAAGCATTAAAATTATAAACGGATTGATAAAACTGTAGTCTTTTTTATGTTTTTGCAAGAATTAATTAAATAATAATTGAAATAAATTAAAATACATTAAAAAACCTACTTATGAGCAAGTTCCGTT
>JBIPNF010000079.1:0-9871 GCA_044373885.1 Flavobacterium sp.
TGTATGACCCAATAACAGATCGGTATGTCTTTACGAGTTCTGTAAGTGGTTTTTCGGTTAATTACCCAGTAATTCTTACTCCTAAAGAATACAATGCAATGGTTTTGAGAGAATCTATGCATGCCTATTACAAGAAAAAATTAGATGCTATTGATGGAAAAAAAGAAGGAAGCGAAGCAGCTAAAAAGGATTTATTGCCAAGATTTTATGTAAACAATAGTTTTTTTGAAACCATCTTTGGAGGAAATACCATTGACGTAAAGCCATCGGGATCAGCTGAAATGGATTTAGGGGTTCGCTATACGAAACAAGACAACCCATCATTTTCTCCAAGAAATAGATCCAACACTACTTTTGATTTCAATCAAAGAATTAGCGTGAGCCTAATGGGGAAAGTAGGTACAAGATTGAGCGTCAATGCCAATTATGATACCCAATCAACTTTTGCTTTTCAGAATCTAATCAAATTAGAATACAATCATGATTTGAATGCCAACGAAGATGATATTATTCAAAAAATAGAAGTTGGAAATGTCAGTATGCCTTTAAACACTTCTTTAATACGAGGAGCTCAAAGTTTATTTGGTGTAAAAGCACAACTTCAATTTGGTAAAACAACAGTTACGGGAGTTTTTTCTGAGCAGAAGTCACAAACAAAATCAGTTACTGCTCAAGGTGGTGGAACCATTCAAGAATTTGAATTGTTTGCATTAGATTACGATGCAGACAGACACTTTTTCTTGTCGCAATATTTCAGAAATAAATACGATACATCTCTAAAAAATTATCCGTATGTTGATAGTAGGGTTCAAATTACACGTGTAGAAGCTTGGATAACCAACCGACAAAATCGGGTAACCACAACCAATAATAATCTACGAAATATTGTTGCACTTCAGGATTTAGGAGAAACCACTTTAACAGGATTAAATGACAATGAAATTGTTGTTTTGAACCCAACAACGGGGTTTTTTATTGCCCCACCTAATACCCCAACCGACAACAAAAATAATAAATACGATCCTGCGTTAATAGATAATGGTGGGTTGTTAAATGGAAACATTCGTGAAATTGTTACGGCAAGTTCTGGATTTACAGGAATTACGGTTAGTGAAGGTCAAGATTATTCTAAATTGGAAAATGCTAGAAAATTAAATGCTTCAGAATTTACATTTCATCCACAATTGGGGTACATTTCATTGCAACAAAAGTTAGCAAATGACGAAGTTTTGGCGGTTGCCTATCAATATACAATTGGGGATTTAGTTTATCAAGTTGGAGAATTTGGAACAGATGGTGTTCAAGCAACTGAAACTGGTGGCGTTACTCCTGGAAGTACACAGCCAACAGCAGTTACTACTCAAAGTTTGATTTTGAAAATGCTGAAAAGTAATTTAACAAGTGTAGAAAATCCAACAACACGAGTTACTACGCCAATTTGGAATTTAATGATGAAAAATATTTACCAAATTCCAAATGGTTTTCAATTGCAACAAGCTGATTTTAAATTCAATATTCTGTACACAGATCCATCGCCTTTAAATTATATCAATATTGTTTCGCCACTTCCGCAGCCACAAGATTTGGTTACTTCTACACCTTTGTTAAAAGTTTTCAATGTAGATAAATTAAATTATAATAATGATCCACAAGCTGGAGGAGATGGGTTTTTTGATTTTATTCCCGGACTTACCGTAGATTCTCAAAATGGTAGAATCATATTTACAACGGTAGAACCTTTCGGAAAACACCTATTTGAAAAATTAAGAAACAATAGCACTGAAGATTATAATGTTGGAAATTACAATGCCAATCAAACGAAATATGTGTATAGAAACATGTACCGTCAATCTCAAGCTACAGCATTACAAGAAAGTGATAAAAACAAATTTCAATTAAAAGGGAAATTCAAATCCTCTGGTGGCGAGGGAATTCCGATTGGTGCTTTCAATGTTCCTAAGGGTTCCGTTGTCGTAACTGCTGGCGGACGTGTTTTAGTTGAAGGTGTAGATTACAGCGTGAATTATCAATTGGGGCGTGTTCAAATTTTAGATGCATCGCTTCAAGCTTCCAATACTCCAATTCAAGTTTCTTTGGAAAACAATGCTGTTTTTGGTCAACAAACCCGAAGATTTATGGGTTTCAATGTAGAACATAAAATTTCAGAAAAGTTTTTAGTTGGTGCGACATTCTTAAAAATGACAGAAAGACCGTTTACTCAAAAATCGAGTTACGGACAAGAATCGGTGAACAATACTATTTTTGGATTCAATGCTAATTTCTCTACCGAAGTTCCATTTCTAACAAGATTAGTGAATAAATTGCCAAATTTAGATACGGATGTTCCTTCTAATGTGTCTTTCAGAGGTGAAATAGCTTTTCTAAAACCAGATACTCCAAAAGCAGATCAATTTCAAGGTGAATCTACAATATATGTTGATGACTTTGAGGGTTCCCAAACTTCAATAGACATGCGAGCGCCCTATTCTTGGAGTTTATCCTCAACACCAGATAAATCATTGCGAAGTTCCTATGATTTTAATGCGTCGGCAACAGATTTGAGTTATGGTTATAAACGAGCCAAGTTATCTTGGTACAATATCGACCCAACATTTTATGCCACGCGACCTTCTGGACTATCTGTTCAAGATATTTCATTTAATTCCACGAGACGAATTTATAGTGAGGAACTATATCCGGCAACAGATATTGCTATCGGACAAACACAAGTTATCAATACCTTAGATTTGACCTATTATCCCAAAGTAAGAGGTTCCTACAATTATAACCCAGCAACTACTGCAACAAATCAATTGCCAAATCCTCAAGGGAATTTTGGGGGGATTATGCGTTCTTTAAATTCTACTAATTTCGAACAAAGTAATGTTGAATACCTACAATTTTGGTTGTTAGATCCGTATTTCGACCCAGGGAATTTAACTAGTGAAGCCGCAATTACCAACACTGGAAAAATCTACTTTAATCTTGGTTCAATATCTGAAGATGTATTAAAAGATGGAAGAAAACAATTTGAAAACGGACTTGGACCCGATCAAGTTTTAGTATCTCCTCAACCAATTTGGGGAAATGTTCCCGCATCGCAATCTTTAATTTATGCATTTGATACCAATGCGGCTAATAGAGCCAATCAAGATATTGGATTAGACGGATTAAATAATAGTGACGAAGCAACAAAATTTCCAGATTTCTCGGGATATCAAGATCCCTCGGCGGATGACTATGAGTATTTTTTGACTGCTGAAGGAACGGTATTAGAGCGGTATGAAAATTATAATGGAACGCAAGGGAATTCACCTGTTGAAGTGACAGATGCCAATAGAGGTTCATCGACCGTTCCAGATGTTGAGGATATTAACCGCGACAACACGATGAACACCATTAATGCATATTATGAATACAGCATCGATTTGCATAAAAACATGACCATTGGAGTTGACCGATATGTAACCGATATTAGAGAAACGGATGCTTCAAATTTGCCGCCTGGGGCCAATCCAACCAAAGCAAGATGGATTCAGTTTAAAATTCCAGTTTCACAACCAGAAAACACAATTGGCGGAATCACCGATTTTAGATCCATTGGCTATATGCGAATGTTTATGACCGGTTTCAGTGATAATTTGACGGTTCGTTTTGGCGCTCTCGATTTAGTGAGAGGGGAATGGAGACGCTACACAAATACATTAGACGCTTTAGATCCAAATCCATCGGATGACGATACTGATTTTGATGTTTTGGCTGTTAATATCCAAGAAAATGGAAACAGAAGTCCCATTCGTTATGTGTCACCACCAGGAGTTGTTCGAGAACAATTGTATAACAACAATACAGTAATCAATCAAAACGAGCAAGCTTTGGCAATGAGAGCTGGGGGAGAAGGATTGCAACCAGGAGATTCAAGAGCAGTTTTTAAAAATGTTAGTGTAGATATGCGACAGTATAAAAATCTGAAAATGTTCCTACATGCAGAAGCACTTCCTGCACCATCCGACCCAACCCCACTTCAAAATGACCAGATGGTTGGATTTATCCGTTTCGGAAATGATTTTACCCAAAACTTTTACCAAGTTGAAATTCCTTTAAAAGTAACTGCAGAAGGGGCAACAACTGCCGAGGATATTTGGCCAGATGTCAATGAAATTAACCTTCCATTATCATTATTAACACAGCTAAAAATTTTAGCCATTGGCGGAAATGCTCCTGCAGAAGATGCAAATGGAATTCGATATATTGACGATGATGTCTTAGATCCATCTTTAGCGACTAATACAAGTAGGGGAAAATTGAGATTGGGAATTAGGGGAAATCCAAATTTTGGATTGGTTCGTACTTTAATGGTTGGTATTAAAAGTAAGGCAACAAACACAAGTTCTATTCGTGGTGAAGTTTGGTTCAATGAACTTCGATTGTCAGGAATGGACAATAATGGCGGAATGGCTTCGATAGTTAGTCTGGACACGAACTTGGCAGATTTGGCAACCGTTTCTGCTACTGGGAAGAAAAGTACTGCAGGTTTCGGATCGTTAGAACAAGGGCCGAATGAAAGAAGTCGAGAAGATATTTTTCAATATAATTTTGTGTCTAATTTGAGTATTGGAAAATTATTACCAAAAAAATGGGGAATCAATTTGCCTTTTAACTATGCCGTTGGGGAAGAAATTATTACACCTTTATATGACCCATTTAATCAAGATATTAAATTGCAACAATTGATTGACATTACATCCAATCAAGACGAAAAAGACAATATTAGAAACAGAGCGATAGATTATACGAAACGTAAAAGCATCAATTTTATTGGAGTTAAAAAGGAAAGAGGCGAGAAACAAAAGTCACATGTTTATGATCCTGAAAATTTAACATTGTCCTATTCTTATAATGAAGTAGAACGCCATGATTTTGAAATAGAGAGTTATATGGACAAACAAGTCAATACAACTGTTGATTATGCGTATACATTTCAGCCAAAACCATTTGAGCCTTTCAAAAAAACCAAAGTTTTTAAGAAAAGTGATTATTGGAAGTTATTGAGTGATTTCAATTTCAATTATTTACCTACAAATATTTCTTTCAGTTCCAATATTATCAGACAATACAACAGGCAAGAATTCCGTCAAGTTGAAGTAGCTGGAATTGGATTAGATCCTTTGTACAGAAGAAATTTCTTATTCAATTACCAATACGGTTTCAATTATAATTTGACAAAAGCATTGAAATTAAATTTCACGGCATCGTCAAATAATATTGTTAGAAATTATTTAGATGAAAACAATGTTCCAGATAATACAGTTACAATTTGGGATGATTATTGGAATGTAGGAAGTCCAAATCAACATACACAGCAATTGACAGTGAATTATGATTTGCCAATTAATAAAATTCCATTGTTTAGTTTTGTAAAATCTTCCTATTCTTATACTGGAAATTATAGTTGGCAAAAAGCATCTGCAGCTTTGACATCTATAGAAGCACAAGACGGAACTTTTTATAATTTAGGAAATACAATTCAGAATTCTGCATCACAAAAATTGAATACTGCCTTTAATATGGATGCGTTCTACAGGTATATTGGGTTGTCAAAACGAACAAAAAAAGCACCGCAGGCACCGCCAAAAGTTGCGCCAAAACCAGGTCAAAAAGTTGTAAATGCACAGCAACAACAAATAGCATCTGATGGGAATGTATTTATTGAAGGGATTAGAGGTGTTTTAACAAGCGTTAAAAACATTCAAATTAATTATACAGAAAACAAAGGAACAGCTTTGCCTGGATATTTGCCTGGATTAGGATTTCTAGGAACTTCAAAACCATCATTAGGATTTGTTTTCGGATCTCAAGATGATGTTCGTTTCGAAGCTGCAAAAAATGGCTGGTTGACTAATTATCCTGAATTCAATCAGAATTTTACGCAAGTAACCAATAAATCGTTGAACATGACGGCAAACATGGATTTGTTTCCTGATTTCAAAATTGATTTAACAGCTGATAGAACCTATGCTGACAATTTCTCGGAACAATTCGATGTTTCGGCTGGGATTTATAATTCCAGATCGCCGTATAGTACTGGGAATTTTGCAATTTCAACAGTTATGCTGAAATCGGCATTTAGAAATAGCGATATCAATGAATCTTCTTCTTTTGATGATTTCAGAGGAAATAGAATTATTATAGCAAATCGTTTGGCACAACAATATTACAATTCTTCAAGTTTCCCAATGGACGCCGAAGGGTACCCAATTGGTTTTGGAAAAAATAGTCAAGTAGTGCTGTTGCCTTCATTTCTTGCAGCTTATACAGGTTTAGTAAGTGATAAAATTGGACAATCGGCGTCTGGAGTTTCTCTTTCGGCTTTTAGAGACTTTCCGATTCCAAACTGGACCGCAAAGTATAGCGGCTTGATGAAATATACTTTTTTCAAAGAGAAATTTAAAAGATTTTCTTTGCAACACAGCTATAGAGCTTCTTACACAATTAATTCGTTTCGTTCTAATTTAGAATACAATCTAAATCCAAACGGAGTAGATGCTGGTGGAAATTTTTTAAATAAAACTATTATTGCAAATATCAATTTAGTGGAACAGTTTAATCCATTAATACGAATTGATTTTGAATTGAAAAATGCATTGAAGTTTTTGGCAGAAATGAAAAAAGACCGGGCGCTTTCAATGAGTTTCGATAATAATTTATTGACGGAAGTGCAAGGAATTGAATACGTAGTTGGAATGGGTTACCGCTTTAAAGACGTTGCTTTCACCTCTAAATTTGCAGATAATCCCACAGGAATCATTAAAGGGGATATCAATATTAAAGCTGATTTCTCTTATAGAAACAACCAAACTATTGTCAGATATTTAGATTATGATAACAATCAATTAGCGGGTGGTCAGAATATTTGGTCTTTTAAATTGACATCCGATTATTCGTTAAGTAAAAACCTAACGGCTATTTTCTATTATGATCATTCCTTTTCAAAAGCCGTAATTTCTACTTCCTTTCCAATGACAAATATTAGAGGAGGATTTACACTAAGATATAATTTTGGAAATTAACACGAAATATTCTGAAAATAACTCACGAAACAATACATTTGTACCTAAATTAATAAAAACTAATAAATAAATTATATAATGAATATTCCTTCAGATTTAAAATACACAAAAGACCACGAATGGGTAAGTATTGATGGCGAAATTGCAACAGTTGGAATTACCGATTTTGCTCAAAAAGAGTTAGGTGATATTGTCTATGTTGAAGTAGAAACATTAGACCAAACTCTTGAAAAAGATGCCGTTTTTGGTACTGTTGAAGCGGTGAAAACAGTTTCAGATTTGTTTCTTCCAATAGCTGGTGAAATAATTGAATTTAATGATAATTTGGAACCAAATCCAGAAACTGTTAACGCAGATCCTTATGGAAAAGGTTGGATGGTTAAAGTTAAATTTTCTGACGCATCACAAATCGAAGAATTACTTTCAAGTGAAGACTATAAAGCGCTAATTGGTGCATAAAAGCATTTATTTATCAGCGGCTTTAATTTGGACTTGTTCCATACTATTTCTTTGCTTTGCATCTTTTAGCAATTTGCCCGAGGTTGGTATTGAAAATGCTGATAAATATGTTCATTTTACGTTTCATTTTGTATTTGTAAATTTATGGTTTTTGTATTTTAATAATAAAAATCAGAAAAACAGTTTTAAACTAGGAATATTTATTTTTATCTCCTCTGTACTGTTTGGGATCCTAATTGAGTTAGCGCAGCAGTCTTTTACAACTACTAGGAAAGGAGATTTTTTAGATATTTTAGCAAATGCATCTGGAGCTTTTTCTGCTTTGACACTAATTTTAATATATTGCTTGGCGTTTAAGGGCAATTCAAAATTACAGTAACAATCAAGGTATCATTCGAAAGCTGTATTAAAATTCGATTATGAATATTAAAGATTACTTAGATTCAACCTACTTGAAAACAGCTAATCAAGCTGGAATAAGTGAAAATGAAAACATTGAAATAGTCATTAATTGTATCCAAGAAGCTGTCGACGAACGTTTTAAATTAGTCATGATTCGTCCTGAAATGGTTGCTCTTGCCAAAAAAATGATTCTTAAAGAGAGTTCTAAATTAACTATCGGAACCGTTATTGATTTTCCTCAAGGTAATTCACCACTTAGTAAAAAATTACTCGAAGCTCGACAAGCCATTGTTGATGGTGCAGATGATTTGGATTTTGTTTGCAATTATGAAGCCTTTAAAAAGGGTAAAATTAATTTAGTAAAAGAAGAAATTCTAAAATGTACCCAACTCGGAATTCAAAACCATAAGATTGTAAAATGGATAATTGAAGTTGCGGCATTGAACAATCAGCAAATAATTCAGTTATCGGCTTTGATTAAAAATATTGTGATTTCAAATTTTAAGGAAGAAAACTATACCTCGGTTTTTGTAAAATCTTCTACTGGTTTTTATAAAACGGAAAACAATCTTCCAAATGGCGCTACAATTCCAAGTATTATAATGATGTTAGAAAACGCATCACCACTTCCTGTTAAAGCGGCTGGCGGAGTTAGAAATTATGAAGAAGCAATGAATATGATTCGTTTGGGAGTTAAACGAATAGGAACTTCATCTGCAAAAGCAATTGTTGACGGATTTTCTACATCAGATGATTATTAAACCAATTAAACACTTATAATTTTTTTGTTAAAAATATAAAATCCCTTTCATTTTAAGGTTTTTCCTTTTGTGATATACTATTTTTTCAAGTATCTTTGCACAAGTTTTGAAATACCAAATGAAAACAGCATTGAACGCTACAGCAGATACATTTTCTATTAAATCTATTTACACCGATTTCCTTGAAATCACTAAAGCCAGATTGGCAGTAAGTGTTGTGTTTTCGTCTGTAGCAGGTTTTATGTTAGGGATTGCTGACTTTCAATCATTGGAATGGTTGGTTTTAGCGAAATTAACAATTGGTGGTTATTGTATGGTGGGCGCTTCAAACGCTTTCAATCAAGTAATAGAAAAAGAACTTGATGCCCTTATGGACCGCACAAAAAATCGTCCTGTTCCTGCCAAAAGAATGTCTGCAAATTCGGCATTAACTATAGCTTTTTTACTTACAATTGTTGGGATTTTTCTTTTATATACGATAAATCCAAAATCGGCGATGTTTGGGGCGGTTTCTATTTTTATTTACACTTGTGTTTACACGCCTTTAAAAACAATGACTCCATTATCGGTTTTTGTTGGAGCATTTCCAGGTGCAATACCTTTTATGTTAGGGTGGGTAGCAGCAACAAATAATTTTGGAATCGAAGCAGGGACCTTATTTCTAATACAGTTTTTCTGGCAGTTCCCGCATTTTTGGGCTATTGGTTGGTTTTTATATGAAGATTATGAAAAAGCAGGATTTTTTATGTTGCCTTCTGGTAAAAAAGATAAATCAACCGCTTTACAAATTATACTTTATACTTTTTGGCTGATAATTGCCTCTTTATTACCAGTATTAGGGTATACAGGAAAATTATTCATCACGCCATTTTCAGCAGTAGTAGTTTTTTTATTGGGATTATGGATGTTATTTTACGCAGTTAAACTATACCAAACGCGAACTTCAAAATCGGCTAAAACCCTTATGTTAGTTAGTGTTTCTTATATTACTTTATTACAATTGGTTTATATATTAGATAAATTTTTAAGATAATTATGGGTATGACAATCAACGAACACAAAGAAAGAACTTCAAGATCATACAAATTGATTTTGCTGTTTGCAATGGTAAGTATGTTTATGATGTTTGCAGGTTTAACAAGCGCTTTTGTTGTCAGTAAATCTAGAGCAGATTGGTTA
>JBIPNF010000080.1:0-9810 GCA_044373885.1 Flavobacterium sp.
GTTTTATTTTGAATAGCACAGATGTAACTATTGATAATGAAGATTTTTTGCAATTCAAATATACACATCAAAATGTCTTTGTATCTAGAGCTTGTGGCTTTAAAACTATTTTTACATTAGACCCAACAACTCCATATATTAAAACTGAAACTTCAACTCCTGATGGATATTGGATACGAAATATTACTGTTGGAACCTCAAATATAACAACTGAAAATGAAACACACATCAAAATTTACTTTTAGTATTGCACTAATTTTGCTGTCATTTTTAGTAAATGCACAACAGAAAAAAACAGACAGTATTCCTCCAAAAATTGAAAAATTCGGAATTCGTTTTGGTGCAGATTTATTCAAATTGACCCGTTCTTTTTATGATAAAAATTACAAAGGAATTGAATTTGTTGGGGATTACCGTATCACTAAAAATTACTATTTAGCAGCCGAATTAGGAAATGAAAACAAAACTACCGAAGATGATAGGTTAAATTCCACTGCAAAAGGAACCTATATTAAAGTTGGTTTTGATTATAATTCTTATGAAAATTGGTTGGATATGAGAAATATGGTTTTTGTTGGGTTGCGTTACGGTGCTAGTACATTCAGTCAGCAACTCAATAGCTATAAATTATACAATACTTCAACTTATTTTCCTGAAGCGCCAACAGTAGTTTCTGGTGAAAAATTTAACGGATTGTCAGCGCAATGGTTTGAAGTAGTCGTTGGAATGAAAGCCGAAGTTTTGAAAAATATCTACGTTGGTTTTACTGTTAGAATGAATCGAATGCTTACAAATACTAAGCCTGAAAATTTCGATAATTTATATATTCCAGGTTTCAATCGAACCTATAATGGCGATTTTGGTGTAGGTTTTAACTATACTGTTTCTTACTTTTTACCATTATACAAAACGAAATCTTCACCGAAAAAAGAAGTAAAAAAGAAATAAAAATTACTTAATTTCTTTTATTCCTTTTAGAAACATCCATTTCATAAATAACTTTTCTCCGTCATTTGTTTTTACCGCTTGAAATTTAGGTGCCAAAAGTGTTCCTACTGCAAATGCAGTAAATGGAATCCAAAGACCAGTTAAATATGTATAACTTTCTATTAAATAGCGCCCCAAAATAAATAAAGTTGCAAAAGATAACAGTTGAAAAACGAACGCTTTAACTTGTAATTTTGTCATAATTCTTAAATTTATATATTATTCTGTAGGATTTTCTACCACTTGAAACTTAGTTCTTTTACTACCTTCATACATTTCATATTTCACCAAACGTGCTTCAATACTAGCATTGAAAAGTTTGATTTTTCGAGATGGTTTTAATCCAACATATTTCAAGGCTTCTAAATTTCCTGTAATGAACCAAGCATTTGTACCAGGATAATTTTTCTTTAAAGTATCACCAATATTTTTGTAGAATTCTTCCATATGAATATCCAAACGCTCATCATAAGGCGGATTGAAAACGATATGTAATTTTCCTTCTGATGTTTTTTCAGTATCAAAAAAGTTGCGTTCTTCGATAGTAATATATTCGTCTAAATTAGCATTCTTAATATTGTCTTTTGCTTTATTTACGGCACTTGGGGCTTTGTCAAAACCTTTTATAGTATAATGAAATTCACGAACTCTTTTCAATAATGATTCCAAAATTGAATCAAATAAATCATTATCCCAATCGTTCCATTTTTCAAATGCAAACTCTTTTCTATTGATATTTGCTGGAATATTACAAGCAATCATAGCGGCTTCAGCAAGAAAAGTTCCCGAACCACACATAGGATCTAAGAAATCGGTTTGACCGTCCCAACCAGAAAGCAATAAAATTCCCGCAGCTAAAACTTCATTAATAGGAGCAATATTTGTTGCCGTTCTATAACCACGTTGGTGCAATGAATTCCCTGAAGTATCTATGGCAATTGAAACTTGGTCTTTATCAATATGAATATTAATTCTTAAATCAGGATGGATTTTATCAATACTTGGGCGTTGTCCCGTTCTATCTCTAAATTGATCCACAATTGCATCTTTACATTTTTGGGAAACAAATTCCGAATGATTAAAATTGTCAGAATGCACCGTTGCATCAATCACAAAAGTTTGGTTTGCACCAATAAATTTCGACCAATTAACGCCCTGAACGCCTTTATATAAATTTTGCTCGTTTGTAGCTTTGAAAAAATAAATTGGTTTTAATACCTTTAAAGCAGTTCTCAAAGAGAGGTTTGCTTTGTACATAAAACCTTTGTCACCTTTGAAACTTACCATTCTCACGCCTTGCTCAACATCTTGCGCACCAAGCATTTTCAGCTCATTAGCTAATATTTCTTCAAAACCAAAAAAGGTTTTGGCAATCATTTTAAAATTATTTTCCATTGTAAAATCAAGTATTCGTTGCAAAAATACACTAAATTTGCTCGACTTTAATTAATTGAAATAAGATAATGTCTGATACACATAAACAAACTACCGATAATTCACCATCAAAAACCAGTAATTGGTTCGCCTCTTGGTTCGATTCTCCTTATTATCACATCCTGTACAAAGAACGTGATGAGGAAGAAGCGCAGTTGTTTATGGATACCATCGTCCACTATTTAAACCTTCCTGAAGATGCGAAAATTTTAGATTTGGCCTGTGGAAAAGGACGTCATTCTATCTATTTAAACCAATTAGGATTTGATGTTACTGGCGCTGATTTGTCGTCAAATAGTATTACTTTCGCAAAAAAATCCGAGAATGAAACCTTGCATTTTGTAGAACACGATATGCGAAAACCATTTGAACAAAAATTTGATGCGATATTAAATTTATTTACAAGTTTTGGTTATTTTGAAAATGATGAAGACAATTTAACGACTTTAAAAGCCATAAAAGAAAGTGTTTCAGAGTACGGATTTGCCGTAATTGACTTTATGAACGTCCCAAATGTCTTGGCTAATTTAGTTCCAGATGAAGTGAAAACAGTAGAAAATATTGACTTTCACATCAAACGCTATTTAAAAGACAATCACATTTATAAAGAAATATATTTTGAAGATAACGGCGAAAAATATCATTTTATCGAAAAAGTAAAAGCCTTAACTTTACAAGATTTTGAATCGATGATGGAACAAGCCGATATTTATTTATTGGATATTTTCGGTGATTATCGCTTGAAAAAATTCCATAAACTAGAAAGTGAAAGATTAATAATGATTTTCAAATAATGAACACTTATCTCCCCTTACTTCTCCCCCTATTTTCCGTTTTAATTGGATACGTTTTTGCATTATTCCTAAAGCCAGAAGCCAAGAAAAACTTAAAATTACTATTGGCTTTCAGTGGTTCCTTCTTGCTTTCTTTAACGGTTATGCATTTACTACCAACACTTTATGAAGCTCATAATTCATCAGTTGGATTGTATATTATGTTGGGGATTTTGTTCCAAATCATCTTAGAATTTTTCTCAAAAGGCGCCGAACACGGTCACGTTCATGGTCACGAAAAAATGTTTAAAATGCCTTGGCTTTTATTCATAAGTTTGTGTATTCACGCACTTTTAGAAGGTTTTCCTGTAAGTCACCAACACGAATTGGCATTAGGAATCGCCATTCATCATTTTCCAATCGCAATCATTTTGACTACCTTTTTTGTAAATGCACAATTGAATAAAAAAGCGATATTTTTATTTATGATTTCCTTTGCAATTATGACGCCTTTGGGAACGTTACTTTCTGATATTTTTCCCGTTTTAAACGATTATTACACCGAAATTACGGCTGTTGTCATTGGAATATTATTCCATATTTCCTCAACGATAATATTTGAAAGCAGCGAAGGTCACAAATTTAATATTGCTAAAATCTCTATGATTATTTTAGGAATAGCATTGGCTTATTTTATTTAAGTTGGGCGTGCCCTCGTTTAGGTCGTTATGAGGTACGAGGCAATTTTACGTTAAACTCGGTCGGGCTTTTCGTTACAAGTCCTCGCCAAGTTCCGCTTCGCTCCACTTGTCTGTGGGCTTTCCTCTGCCATCCCTCACGCAAAAAAAGTACAATTGCACAAAATTAGAATAGTCCTTTCAATAAAAACTTTGTAACTTTGAACTTCAATCATTGAACCTATAAAATGACATTTATAAAAACTACCGAACAATCCTCAAAATACGAACATTTAGAAAAAATGTCGGTTCGGGAATTGTTATTCAATATCAATCAGGAAGATAAAACCGTGCCTTTTGCAGTTGAAAAAGCATTGCCTCAAATTTCACTTTTAGTGACTCAAATTGTCACAAAAATGCAATTAGGAGGTCGGCTTTTTTATATTGGAGCGGGAACTTCTGGTCGGTTAGGCATTGTTGATGCTTCAGAATGTCCGCCAACATTCGGCGTTCCTTTTGATTTGGTAAATGGAATTATTGCTGGTGGTGACAAAGCCATTCGCAAAGCGGTAGAAAACGCCGAAGATAATCCAACACAAGCCTGGATTGATTTGCAAGAACATACCATTTCTGAAAATGACGTTGTTATCGGAATTGCAGCTTCAGGAACTACGCCTTATGTTATTGGAGGTTTGAAGGCGTGCAATGAAAATAATATTATTACGGGTTCTATTTCTTGTAACGCAGGAAGTCCGCTTTCGCAAATAGCAAAATTCCCAATAGATGTAGTAGTTGGTCCCGAATTTGTAACTGGAAGTTCCAGAATGAAAGCCGGAACAGCACAAAAATTAGTGCTGAATATGATTTCAACGGCTACGATGATTCAGCTTGGAAAAGTAAAAGGAAATAAAATGGTTGATATGCAATTGAGCAACAGCAAATTAGTAGATCGTGGCGTAAAAATGATTATGAGCGAAATTCCTGTAACCTATGAAATTGGTGCAGCATTATTAAAAAAATACGGAAGCGTTAGAAAAGCAGTTAATCATTATTTAAATGAAAATAAATAAAATGAATACCGATAAAGAACTTTTGAACAAAGGAATAAAATTTTTGACAATTGCATTACCTTGTCTGTTTATAGGTCCTGCGGTTATTCACTTTGGCTTTATAAACAAGCTTCAACCTACATTTTATTTGATAGTAGGAATTGGAATTGCCATTTGTATAACAGCAATGGCATTAATGTTCTTAGGATTAAATACCATAATGAAAAGCCTTTTTAATAAATAATGGACGCGTTAATTCACATCAATAAGACTTTTGAAAAAGTCATTTCTATAAATAAAAGAGTCAACAATCGAGAGTTTGAAGGTTGTGTTTTCAAGAATTGCGATTTCTCAAATAGTGATTTTTCAAGCAACACATTTATCGACTGCGAATTTTATGATTGCAACCTATCGATGACCAATTTGAGAGGAACGGGATTGAAAACAGTGGATTTTGTTAACTGTAAATTACTTGGAATTTTATTTAATGAATGTGACGACTTTTTATTTAACGTTAGTTTTGAAGAATGCGTTTTAGATTATGCCTCGTTTGCCAATAAAAAAATGTTGAAAACAAAATTTATGAATTCGTCATTGAAAGAAGTTACTTTTATCGGCGCTAATTTATCGAATTCGGTTTTTGAGAATAGCAATCTAGAAGGTGCTATTTTTAATGATACGCAATTGGCTGCTGCTGATTTTACGTTGGCACAAAATTTCAAAATTGACCCGGAATTTAATCCAATGCGAAAAGCAAAGTTTTCAACGCAAGGAATCGTTGGATTATTGGATAAATATGATATTAATATAGAATAATAGCCCTGATGGAAGGGAAAATCCCGAGCTTTTTAGCGAGGATTTGGAATGACAGCAGGATTAAGCTTCAAATAAAAAACTATGAAAAAAATAATATTCTTCTTGCCCTTATTGATTTTGACTTCGTGTTATGATGTGGAGCGGAATTGCAAGGATTTTAAAACCGGCAAATTTCAGTTTGATTTTGTCGTGAATGGCGTTAAGAAAACGACAGTTTTTGAACGTACAAAAACGTTACAAATCGAAACTTACGAGGGCAAAACTGATACCGCAACGGTGCGTTGGGTAAATGATTGCGAGTTTGTTTTGCAAAAATTACACCCAAAAAACATTAAAGAAAAGAAGGCAATTAGTATGCGAATAGTGTCAACTACGAAAAATTCTTATACCTTTGAATTCGGAATTATAGGAAGTGATGAAAAGCAAAAAGGAATTGCTACTAAACTTTAAATTAATAAATTATATTTTACACTAAATAAATGGAAGTCTTTTTAAACCCAAACGCTTGGATTGCCCTATTAACATTGACGTTTTTAGAAATCGTTTTAGGAATTGATAATATCATTTTTATTTCGATTGCAACGGGAAAATTACCCTCAGAAAAACGTAAAAGAGCCACAAAAATCGGAATGTTTTTGGCAATGTTTATGCGTATTGCACTTTTGATGGGGATTTCTATACTTATCGCAATGAAAGAAGCCTGGTTTTCTTTTGATTATAGTTGGTTTTCAGCTCAAATTTCGGGTCAAAGTTTGATTTTATTGTTCGGAGGATTATTTTTATTGTACAAAAGCACCAATGAAATTCGCGAAAAAGTAGAGGAAAAAGGGCAAGAAGAAAAAGAATTGAGCAAATCAGCAACTAAGTCCTTTTCGAACGTGATTGTTCAAATAATAATGATAGATATTGTGTTTTCATTTGATAGTATTTTGACGGCGGTTGGAATGACAAATGGTGTTGAAGGTGCTATTTATATTATGGTTACGGCGGTTGTAATATCCGTTTTGATTATGATGCAGTTTGCTGTCCCTGTTGGAAATTTTGTAAATAAGCATCCTTCCATTCAAATATTAGGATTAACGTTTTTAGTGTTAATCGGTTTTATGCTAATTACAGAATCGGCACATTTGGCAAACGCTTCCTTTTTTGGAAACCATGTTGATGTGGTGCCAAAAGGATATTTGTACTTTGCAATTTCATTCTCACTTTTGGTAGAAGTGTTGAACATGAAAATGGCAAAAAATAAGAAGTAAAAAAAAAGCCACCTTGAAGTGACTTTTTAGTGTACGAATTCTTTGTGAATTTATTTTTTTAGTTTGTCTTTGAATAATTTTCTTACTTTTTCAACTTTTGGAGTAATTACATAGCTACAATACCCTTGAGATTGGTTTTGGTTGTAATAATTTTGGTGATAATCTTCGGCTTCATAAAACTTTGTAGCCTTAGAAATGGTAGTTACGATTGGTTTTCCAAAAGTATTCTCTTTCGTTAATAGTGCAATATAGTCCTCCGAAATATTTTTTTGAACTTCATTATTATAAAAAATTTCACTTCTATATTGTGTTCCCGAATCATTTCCTTGACGGTTTAATGTCGTTGGATCGTGTGTAGCAAAAAATACTTCTAATAATTCACCAAAAGAAATTTTACTTGTGTCAAATGTGATTTGGATCGCTTCTGCATGTCCCGTATCGCCATTACAGATATCCCTATAAGTTGGGTTTAAAGTTCTACCACCAATATATCCTGACGTAACCGATTGTACACCGTTTAATTCTAAGAAAACTGCTTCGGTACACCAAAAACAACCCCCAGCAAATGTTGCAACTTCCATTTTTTCTTGTATTTCCATTTTTAAAGGTTGTTTTATTTGAGGTAAAATAACCTCTTTATCTTTTGATTGACACGAAAAAGGTAACATTGCCAAAAGGATTCCGATTTTCTTTTTCATAATTTACTAATTTGAAACAAATTTATTAAGTAAGAAGGTTCGTCTCTTGCTAATTAACTAAAAATTATAATTTGTACCAGAATTTTCTTTTCTGTTCCTTTCAAAAATCATTAAAATCTTTGTTTCTTTGTGAAAACTGTTTCAAAATGATACAAGCAAAAAACATATACAAATATTACGACAAACTACAAGTTTTGAAAGGGGTAGATTTACACATTCAAAAAGGAGAAATCGTATCCATTGTTGGCGCATCAGGCGCAGGAAAAACAACACTTTTGCAAATATTAGGAACGTTAGACAAACCGAGTTTCCCAACTTTAAAAGACAGTATATCTGACGAAAATATTCCAAAACTTACTATAAATGGCGAAGATGTTTTAACATTGAATGATAAGGCATTGTCAAAATTCAGAAATTTGAATTTGGGTTTTATATTTCAATTCCACCAATTATTACCCGAATTTACCGCTTTAGAAAATGTTTGCATTCCCGCTTTTATTGCAAATAAATCCAAACAAGAAACCGAAATTGCTGCAAAAAAATTACTAGATTACCTAGGTTTATCCGATCGGATTAATCACAAACCTAATGAACTTTCTGGTGGAGAACAACAACGTGTTGCGGTTGCTAGAGCCTTAATCAACAAACCTGCTATTATTTTTGCAGATGAGCCTTCAGGGAATTTAGATACCGCATCGGCAGAAAATTTGCACCAGTTATTTTTTAAATTACGTGATGAATTGGGACAAACATTTGTTATTGTAACCCACAACGAAGAATTAGCGAATATGGCCGATAGAAAGTTGGTCATGGTGGATGGACAAATTAGCAATTCACATTAGCAGTCAACTCTGAAAAATGAATAAGTCCGAAATAAAACTATTTCTCGACGAAAAAGTCGAATTGTATAACAATCCCAATTTTATTGAAAGTGACCCCATTCAAATTCCCCATTTATTTTCTCAAAAAGAAGACATTGAAATTGCTGGTTTTCTAAGTGCTACAATAGCTTGGGGAAATCGCAAAATGATTATCAAAAATTCCCACAAAATGATCGACTTAATGGGAAATGCGCCTTTTGATTTTGTAATGTCGCACACTGAAAAGGATTTAGAACGTTTAGAATCTTTTGTCCATAGAACATTTAATAATCAAGATTTTCAGTTTTTTATAAAAAGTTTGAAAAATATTTATACCAATCACAACGGTTTGGAAGCTATTTTTCATAAAGGGCAACTTATAGGCAACGAATTAAATTCAATGCAACATGGTATTTCGGAATTCAAGAAAACATTTTTTGAAATTTCTCATCTTCACAGAACCGAAAAACATGTTTCCGACCCAATGAGTAATTCAGCAGCTAAAAGAATTAACATGTAGATACGGGTAATTAGAGTGGTAGGAATTTTATATATAGAACAATATCTTTGCAAAGAATAATATTAGATACTAATGGGATTAACCATAGAAGAGCTTAAAGAATTTTTAGATGTAAAGGTAAATGAATTTAATACTGTTAACTTCATTGAACCAGACCCTATTAGTGTCCCTCACAGATATTCACGCAAAGAAGATATTGAGATAGCAAGTTTTCTTGCGTCATCTATTGCTTGGGGTAATCGTAAAATGATAACCAAGAACGGTCACCGCATGATGGATTTGTTGGGAGATTCTCCATACGATTTTGTTATGTCTCATAATGAATATCAACTTGAAATACTAGACAACTTTGTGCATCGTACCTTCAACGGTGAAGACTTTAAATATTTTATTAAAGCTCTAAAACATGTATACTCAATTCATGGTGGCTTAGAATCTATATTCACTAAGTACCAAACCGAAAATTCATTACAACCAGCAATTCACGAGTTAAATAGAATTTTCTTTGAAATTGAACACCCACAAAGAACAAGAAAACATGTCGCAGACCCAATGAAAGGAAGTGTTGCGAAGAGAATTAACATGAATCTTAGGTGGTTATGTCGAAAAGACAACAAAGGCGTTGATTTTGGTATTTGGGATATTAGTCCAGCTAAACTTTCATGTCCTTTAGATGTACATTCTGGAAATGTCGCTAGAAAATTAGGATTGCTGAATCGAAAAAACAACGATTTAAAGGCACT
>JBIPNF010000081.1:0-9802 GCA_044373885.1 Flavobacterium sp.
AATATAAATAGGCTTTTTCAATTTTGTTTTGGAACATTTTGACGATAAGCTGTTTGAAATCAACACTTTCAAGCAAGAACAGTTGGAAATCTGTTTCTTTGAAGATTTCATTTGTTAAGAAAAGTGGTTTATCGTTGACAAAAACTTTATACATTTGCACTATGATTTTTAATAAAGAAACAGCCGAAAAAACAGCCGAATTGCTTTTACAAATAAATGCAATTAAATTGAATCCACGAAATCCTTTTACGTGGGCTTCAGGATGGAATTCACCTATTTATTGCGATAATAGGATAACTCTCTCATTTCCAGCGGTAAGAAATTACATCCGAGATGAATTTTCTAAAAATATTGAAAAACAATTTGGAAAACCAGATGTTATTGCCGGTGTTGCCACGGGTGCCATTGGAATTGGAATTCTAGTTGCTGAAAGTTTGGGACTTCCTTTTGTATATGTTCGTCCAGAAGCTAAGAAACACGGGCGCTTGAATAAAGTAGAAGGTTTTTTGCAAAAAGGACAAAATGTAGTGGTGATTGAAGACTTAATCAGTACTGGAAACAGCAGTTTATTAGCAGTTGAAGCGTTGAAAGAAGCGGGCGCCAATGTGAAAGGAATGGCTGCGATTTTTAGTTATGGTTTTGAAATTGCAACTGAAAACTTCAAAAATGCCAATGTCGATTTATATACTTTGAGCAATTATGAAAATTTATTGCCATTAGCAGTTTCTAAAAAATACATCACCGAAGAAGAAGAATTAGCACTTGGAGAATGGAGAATTAGTCCATCAACTTGGGGAAAATAATACTATTTATCAAATTTAATCGAGCTAAAAAAAATAATATGAATTTAGAAAGTCAAAAAGTTACCGTTGAAAAAAGTGCTTCCTATTTATTTGAAGCTTTGTGTGATGTTAAAAATTTTGAAAAATTAATGCCCGAAAGCATTGCTAAATTTGAGGTTACAGATGCCGATTCTTTTATTTTTGGATTGAAAGGAATGCCAGAAATTAAATTGCTAATGAAGGAAAAAACAGCCAATTCTAAAATTGTATTAGGAGCTGCAAGCGATAAATTGCCATTTACCTTAACTGCTTCAATTGATAGTATCTCAGATTCTTCGTCAGAAGTTCAATTGTTTTTTGAAGGCGAATTCAACGCGATGATGGCGATGATGATAAAAGGGCCGATTGGAAAATTTATTGAAACTTTAGCCGACAATATGCATAAATTATAGCTTTTACAACAAAATATAATAGTTAAAAAAATACCTTTTAGAAATTCTAAAAGGTATTTTTTTGTGACAAAAAAATAATGAGGCGCTTTATCGATATTCCCCGTAGATTAAAGAAGAATTTTGTGTTTAAAAGGCAATTAAATTACCTTAACTTATTGAAATTCAATAGTTAATTCGTATAAAAGCTTTAAGCACAAAAATAATTTATGTTAATTACAGACCCACAATTAAAAAGTAATGATGGCGGAATTAGTTCTATTAAAACCGTTTTCAATATCCATCAAAAAAACATTTCCCGAAAATACATTGAACAAAATGTGCCTTTGGAGGAAAAAGGGTCGAGAATTTCGGATATCAAAAAATTTTTAAACTCCAATGGTTACAATGCTAATTTTAAGTTATTAGATGTAAACCACATCAATGGAAATATCAACTCAATTAAAGAACTTTTTCCGTTTATACTCCCAATTCACACAAAAAAAGGGTTGCATTACGTGGTTGTTAATGGCTTAAGGGGTCAAAAATTAAAAGTATTTGATTCGGGAAAAGGTCGCGAATATTATTTGTCGTTGCAAGAGATAAAAAAAGTAGCACAATACACCGAAAATGATTGGGAATTAGCCGAAACAGAGGATAAAATAGAAGCTATTTGCACACAAGAATTAGGAGAATACAATATAAATTTCGGCGAAAGCTTACTTGAAAATGGTCATTCAGGACTTTTTAACAAACTGACTTATTTTAGTTATTTGAAAGATAATTTTGGATTTAAAGATTTTATAGCTGAGAAAAAATTTCTTTTGGATTTATTGAAAAACCAGGAAATTGCATCCGTTCCAAAAAATTTCAAGACTTTAAAATTTAATAATAATGGGGTGAAAAATTCATCGCCGTTGATTTTGGTTGCAAAACCAAACCTTGAAGAAGAAAATATAACGGTTCCAAAAGAAGAAAATACCAATTTATATTGGCAAGTTTTCAAACAATTGGGGAAGTTTAAAAAATTATGGTACATCTACATTTTTGCAGCTTTATTTTCTGCAAGTACAGCTCAAATTGCGGTATTTACCAATCAAATTTTGATAGATGCTATTTTGCCTTCCTATAACTTAAATACGTTGGTTTTATTTATAATCGGATTGGGAATTTATAAAATATTTGATGTTATCACAACCATTTATAAATCATTTGTGGGCATTCATTTAGGTAATGTTTTAGATAAATATTTTCTGTTTTCATTTGATAAAAAAATAAACAATTCAAGTTTATCCTACATATATTCCTACAAAAAGGGAGATTTAATGGAGCGGGTTAGCGATGCATTGAAATTAAAATCGTTTTTTCTGAAATTCTTCACCAGCATTTTAGTTGATCTATTCATATCCGCATATTCCTTAATCATATTGTTTTTTATAAATAAAAAGCTGACTTTGGTAGTTCTTGGCGTAATGATATTATTTTTTGTTTGGTTTAAATTCATAACCCCCTATTTGAAACAAAATGAACGCTTGCGGTACATTAGAAAAGCCGATTTTCTATCAAAAATGATGGAAAAAATAGAAGGAATTCAGGTGATAAAAAGCTTTAAAATCGAACAATTCAATACCGATAAAATAGTTGCAAGCATTAATGATTATTTGAAAATTCAACTCAAAAACGGCTATGTTGATTTGATAAATAAAATTGTGATTTCGTTGATTGTAATCGCTTCAACTGTATTTATAATACTAAATTTAACAGAATCGGCAATGGTAAATCAGCTGATAACATTGGGACAAATCATTACTTTTATTGCATTGTCATCAAAAGTATTTTCCTCTTTAAAAAGCATATTAGAAGATAATTTATCGCTTCAAGAAAACGAAGTAATCCTAAAAAGATATTTAGATTTTGATGAAGAAATACAAAAAAAAGCAAAGGGTGGAATTGAAGAATTTAATATAGAACAGTTGGAATTGAAAAATTTGAGTTTTGGATATTTACCAAATGAACCGATTTTAAAAAACATCCATTTAAAAATAAACAAATCAGAAAAAATTAAGATTGAAGGTGCAAATGGATCAGGAAAATCGACATTCAGCAAAGTACTGACAACCTTATATATCGCTAATTCTGGAATAATCCTTATTAATGAAAAAGACCGTAAATTTTATAATCAGGAAAAAATAAAAGATAAGATATTGCTGGTTAGTACGGAAGATGTTTTATTCAATGAAACGATTAAAAATAACATTTGTTTGGGCAAAGAGATTCCAATATTAGAAATATTAAATAGGGCTAAACAAATCAATTTCTATGATTTTATAGCTTCAAAAGAAGACGGTTTAGATTTTATTATTAGTGAAAACGGGAAGAATTTGTCAACTGGTCAAAGGAAAAAAATCCTTTTGATGAGAACTATTTTCTCAAAAGCTGAAATAGTAATATTAGACGAAGTGCTTTCGGGAATGGATACGGAAACTAGAGAAAAAGTAGAAATTCTAATTGAAAACGACAACTCGAAAGCCTACATTATAATTTCACACGAATCAATATTAAATATAAATTTTTCTAAAAAATACAAAATTCAAGATGGAGAACTCTTTTTATTATAATACGAACGCAATCGACTTTATAAAAATACTATTCAAACTATTTTTTGGAATTGTAGTTTTGACATTTGCATTGTTTTTTACTTTGCAATTGAACGATTCTGTAAAATTCCAAGAGGGACAAATATATTCCGATACGCCACAATTGAAAATAAATGCGCCAAACGAAGTTCGTATTTTGAATGTTTTCTTCAAAGAAGGACAAGAAGTTAAAAAAGGTGATACGATTTTCATATTGGAAAATAAAAAAACGAAATCTGATTATGATGTTGCAAAAATGGATGTCAAAATGATGAATAACAAAATTGTTATCAATCAAAAATTAATTGCAAGTTCTAAAGAACGAAAAAAATCGATTCAAGAATTATTGCAAATCCAGTCTAAAATATTTAACACCGATAGAAAAAAAGCAGAACAAGAAATTAATTCCTTGAACACTAAAATCAACTATTCTAATCAACAAGCTTCGATTTTATCTGATAAATATGCTACCGATTCCATTCTATATTCCAAAGGCGCAATTTCAAAATATGAATTAATTGATACAAAAAATAAAAATTTAGAAGATAAAAAAGGACAATTGGACAGCAAATCTAATTTCAATTTGAAAAACTATGATTTTGAAAATTTGTCCAATAATTATCAAAAAACAAATAATGATTTGAAACGAACGATTATTGATATTGAGAACCAGATTCAGAATTACAACCGAGATATTATTGAATTACAGGGATTAATAAGCAACACGAAATACAACCTGAATTACATTACCGATGAATTGGGAAAATTAATGATTATTTCTCCCATAGACGGTACAATTTCAACTTTATTAAACGCCAAGCAAAACCTTGAAATTATCAATAAAGGCGATATTTTGACAATAATTGCACCCAAAAAAGAAACGTTTTATGCCAAAATAAAATTAGAAGAAAAAGATTTGGCCTATGTAAAAAAAGGACAAGAAATAAATATGAAATTAGATGCGTATAATTATTATAAATATGGTGCTATAAAAGGGGAAATATCTTATGTATCGCCTTCAGATGTTGATAAAACGTATTATTGTTTGGCCAATATGCAAAAATACAATTCTAATATAAAATTAAAAGCGGGTTATGTTTTGAAGGGTGAAATAATTATTGAAAAAATGGTGCTTTTTGAATATATAATCAAAAAATTATTCAACAAAATTGATGAAAGTGTAAACTAATATTTATGGGAAAATCAATTTTAATATTTTATGTTATTTTGCAAGTAAATTTGGTTTTTTGCCAAGAAAAACTAACCTATAAAGACTGTGTGAATTTATCAATAAAGAATAATTTATCAATAAAAAGCGCAGCCATTTCTGAGAAAATTGCTGTTTTCAAACTTCGAACAAATGTTGGTCAATTGTTGCCAATAATTTCAGGAAATGTTGACAATAAACATTCTTGGGGAAGGGAAATTGACCCCACTACAAATGCTTTTATTGATGACAATTTAAAAGCATACACTGGGAATATAACGGGTTTATTGACATTGTTTTCAGGTTTCTACAATCTAAAAGCTATTAAATCCGCAAAGCAAGAAGTTGAAATAAATAAGGCGCTACAACAAAAAATACAAAATGAAATTACTATCGAACTGTCACAAAAATTCATAGAAATATTGTATTTTCAAGAGTTAATTTTAGCGAATAAAGAACAAATTTTTGGGAGTGAAAAACAATTAGAATTTGCAAGATTAAAATTTGAATCGGGAGTAATTCCTGAAAGTGAAGTTTTCAAAATTCAATCTCAAAAAGCATCAGAAGAATTAGTTTTGGTTACCAATCAAAATCGATTAAATCTAAATGAAATTGAATTGAAACAGCTTTTGAATATCCCATTAGAAAGAAAAATAGAATTGATAAAACCAGCATTTTTAGTTTCTGAAAAGTCAAAATTACAAGAAAACGATTATGAAATTACAAAAAAAGCAGTTGCAATAAATGCCTCCTATTCTATGAGTAAATGGAATGAAAACAAAGCAAAAACTGAAATTGCAATGGCACGATCTGCAAAAATGCCCGTATTGAATTTGAAATATACTTATGGTTCTAACTTCAGTGACAGCGACCCTTTGATTCCTTATAATGATCAAATAAACAATAATTTGGCGTCGGTAGTAAAGTTAAGTTTGATAGTTCCTATATTCAATCAATTAGAAACTACATTTAAAATAAAACAGAATAAATTGAGTTATGAACAAGCAAAATTAGAAACTAAAATGGAAGAAAACAGACTTTCAAAAGTGATTTTAGAAGCTATTAATAATACAAAAGCGGCTAACAAAAAGCAGGAAACAGCAACAATTGCTTATGAATTTGCTAAAAAAAGTTATGAAGCCGATTTATTAAAATATGAATTGGGAAAAATAAATAGCAATGATTTTAATTTTACAAAATCAAATTATAAAAATGCGCAAGTAGAATTGATTTATTCAAAATATGAACTACTATTTAATACCGGATTGTTAAATTTTTATTTGGGTGAAGATTTTTCACTGTAAATCAATACAACATTTGAATTTCCTTAATCCCAAAGGTTGCAATTGCATCATTTTCTAATAAAACAACCAATTGTCCCGAAGAATTGACATTTTGAATAATTCCCATAAATTTTTCCTCTTTAGGATTGGAAAAAGGCATTGGAACCCCTTTTTTGAAAAGTTTTTGATTGTATTCGAACCATAATTCGGATGCTAAATCATTTTTTAAAACAGAAATATTCGTTTTTATTTTATCTAGAATATTGAGAAGTACCATTTCTTTATCAAATTCAGAACCCATTACAACCGATAAAGAAGTAGCTTTTGGAAGACTTTCGAAGTTAATTTGATTCACATTTAATCCAATTCCAACGATGGAGATTATTTCGCCAGAGCTCTTAATTGTATTTTCAATCAAAATACCAGCAATTTTTTTATTGTCTGACATTATGTCGTTTGGCCATTTAACAGTTAAATTGGGAATGTTATCTATTTCTAATGAAGTTAGTATTGCAAGAGCAATGGCAACATTTAGATCAAAAATTTCACTGTTGCTTTTTAAAACTTCTTTAATTAAAATACTAATGGTGAGGTTTTTACCGATTTCAGAATTCCATTTGGAACCCATTTGACCTTTGCCTTTGGTTTGATTTTCAGCTGAAACAACGGTAAAATTTTCAAGTAATTGTTTACCTGACAGATCCTTGAGAAAGTCATTTGTAGAATCTATGGCATCGAGTTTGATTACTTTCATGTTGTTAAAAATGCTACAGAATTTAAACTTGTGTTAAGGTTCAAAAATAAGCACAAAAAATGGTAACTTTGCAAAAAATATAAAATTTTAAATGGCTAAAAATAATAATAGCAATGATGTTTTACTAGCAAACATTATTAAAGGAATTGAAGAAGTAAAAGGAAACGATATAGATATATTAGATTTGAGAGAAATTGATAATTCGGCATGTGACTATTTTGTTATTTGTAATGGAAATTCAAACACGCAAGTAAATGCAATTGTAAATTCTGTTCAAAAAACGGTTTCAAAAGAAATAAAAGACAAGCCTTGGCATGTTGAGGGAATGGAAAATGCAGAATGGGTATTAATGGATTATGTTAATATTGTAGTTCACGTATTTCAAAAAAATATTAGAGAATACTATAACATCGAAAGCCTTTGGGGTGATGCGAAAATTACAACGATTGCTAATAAATACTAAAGAAATACTATTAAATGGCTACAGAAAAAAATCCGAATCCTAAAAAAATAAAAATAAATCCTTGGTTGATTTATGGTGCAGTTGCATTAATTTTTTTATTTATAAGTTTTATAACGGGAGGTTCTAGTTTTGACGAACCACTTAAAACTTCTTCATCTAAATTCAATGAATACCTTGAAAAAGGACAAGTTGAAAAAGTAATCGTTTATAACAAAACAGAAGCTGACGTTTTTCTAACGACTGCTGCTTTAAAGGAATCCATTCATAAAGCTGTTGCAAAAGATTTATTGAACAGACCGAATAAAGGGCCACATTATACTTTCGAAATTGGAAATGATGAGATATTCCAAAATAAATTAGAGGCTGCTGTAAAAGCGGGTCAATTAAAGGAATATAGCTTCTTGCCAAAAAGTAATTGGAGTGAACTCTTACAAATGATACTTCCGTTTGTACTTATATTAGGCCTTTGGATTTTCATTATGAGAAGAATGAATGGTGGAGCCGGAGGTGGCGGTGGCGGTCAGATTTTTAATATTGGAAAATCGAAAGCAAAACTATTCGATGAAAAAACAGATATTAAAACTACATTTAAAGATGTGGCAGGTCTTGAAGGTGCTAAAGAAGAAATACAAGAAATTGTAGAATTCTTAAAAAATCCTGAAAAATATACTAATCTTGGAGGTAAAATTCCAAAAGGCGCTTTGCTAGTTGGACCTCCGGGAACAGGAAAAACATTATTGGCAAAAGCCGTAGCTGGAGAAGCGCAAGTCCCATTTTTCTCTTTATCTGGTTCAGATTTTGTAGAAATGTTTGTTGGTGTTGGAGCTTCAAGAGTTCGGGATTTATTTAAACAAGCAAAAGAAAAAGCTCCCGCCATTATTTTTATTGATGAGATTGATGCTGTTGGTAGAGCGCGTGGAAAAAGCAATATGTCTGGAGGAAATGACGAACGTGAAAACACATTGAACCAATTGCTAACAGAAATGGATGGTTTTGGAACCAATTCAAATGTAATCGTTTTGGCTGCAACCAACAGAGCTGATGTTTTAGACAAAGCATTAATGCGTGCAGGTCGTTTTGACAGACAAATATTTGTTGATTTACCAGATGTTCGCGAAAGAAAAGAAATTTTTGATGTTCACCTTGCTCCTTTGAAAAAAGTGGAAGGATTGGATACTGACTTTTTAGCAAAACAAACGCCAGGATTTTCTGGAGCTGATATTGCAAATGTTTGTAATGAAGCTGCTTTAATTGCTGCGAGACACAATAAAACTGCCGTTGACAAACAAGATTTCCTTGATGCTGTTGACAGAATTGTTGGTGGATTAGAAAAGAAAAACAAAATTGTAACTCCTGAAGAAAAAAGAGCAATTGCTGTTCATGAAGCAGGACATGCAACAGTAAGTTGGATGCTAGAGCACGCCGCACCACTTATAAAAGTAACTATTGTTCCTCGTGGACAAAGTTTGGGTGCAGCTTGGTATTTACCTGAAGAACGATTGATTGTTCGTCCAGATCAAATGTTGGATGAAATGTGTGCAACAATGGGCGGAAGAGCTGCGGAAAGAGTTGTTTTTGATAAAATTTCAACAGGAGCTTTAAGTGATTTAGAAAAAGTTACAAAACAAGCTCGAGCAATGGTAACCGTTTATGGATTGAATGAAAAAATTGGTAATATTACTTATTATGATTCATCAGGACAAAGTGAATATAATTTTTCAAAGCCGTATTCAGAAGATACTGCAATGATAATAGACAAAGAAATTTCAATGTTGATTGAAGGACAATACCAAAGAGCAATTGCTATTCTAAATGAGAATAAAGACAAACTGAATTTATTGGCAGATATACTAATTGAAAAAGAAGTTATTTTCAAGGATGATTTGGAAACTATTTTTGGAAAAAGAACATTTGATAAAAATTTAAAGGAAGAAACTTCGCTTTAATAACATACTTTTTTATATTTTTTTAAAAAAATCTTAATTCAAAAATGCTTTTGAATTAAGATTTTTTTATCTTTGAAAGTTTTGAATGAACAAGTAAAATATTTTAAGCAATAATATGAGTCTTTTTAGAAAAATTTTTGGTTCTGGCGAGGAATCCTCAGATGAGGAAAGCCATAGTGAATTCAATCGTTCAGCATCAGATTTATCTTTACCTGTAGATGAAAGATTCACTTTTAACTTCAAAAAAAATGGAGGTAAATTTTTATATTGTGAAAATATTGGCGAAGTTAAAGAACACTTTGA
>JBIPNF010000155.1:0-6146 GCA_044373885.1 Flavobacterium sp.
GACTCTTTAAACAGAAATTTTTTATTCAATTTATCTACTGAATATTATTATTTGAATGCCTCTAAAAAATCATTTGCAGTATGTGGAAATGTACTTGAAATGTCAACTAAAGCAAAAGATACTTTTGATATTGCTAAGAGTTATCAGTATTTGGGTGACTGCTACTATACAACTAAAAGAGACAGTGCCTATTTTTATTATCAACGAGCAGAAAAGCTCTATAGACTAAAGGGCAATTATGAAAAAGTAGCAAAAATAATGTTTCTTAAAGCCTATATGCTGTATTTTGAAGGGAATTATTTAGAGAGCGAAATAATGATTTCTGAAGCATTACAATTATTAAAAAAAAGTAATGATACCGAATTACTTTATACTTCCTACACTTTATTGGGTTCTAATTTTGAAAAGCTTGAAGAATATGATTCAGCTTTAAAATATTATCTCCTGGCAAAAAGTAAATTACCTGATTTATTTAAAAAAGGGACTGAAATTACTAAAATAAATAATTACAAAGTAACATCAGCAGTAAATATTGCTGCTATTTATGATAAAAAGGCTCAATATGAAGCTTCAATAAAATCATTAAATTCTATTATTACTCCAGAATTAAAAAAAGATTGGCAATCTCAATACGCAACTGTCATTGGAAATTTAGGTTACTCCAAAATGAAAAGTGGCCAATTAGAAGGTGTTGAAGCTTTGTTTAAAGAAGCTTTAAAAATTTCTATAAATAATGGAAACGAATCCGACATTACCTATAAATACTATAATCTAGGTGAATATTATGCAGTTGTAAAAGACACCCTTCGATCCATAAACTATTTAAAAAAGTCATTACTGTTAGCAGAAAAACAAAAATCGAGTGATGATATTAAAAGTTCATTGAAATTACTGTCAGTCATTGATTATAGAAATGCTCCAAAGTATGATAAAAGATATATTATTTTGAATGATAGCCTTGTTAAAGCGCAACGAAATAATAGAAATAAATTTGCTCGAATAGAATATGAAACTTCCGTAGTTGAAGATGAAAATAAAATATTGAGTGCCAAAAATACTTATATTATTATTGGGTCTGTTTTATTGTGTTTATTATTAATAGCGATTATCATTTATCGCTATATAAAATCTAAAAAGTTAGAAATTGCGATGCTTTTGAAACAACAAGAAGCGGAAGAAGATATTTTTAAACTCTTAAAAGAGAATCAAATTAAAATGAACTTGGCAAAAGTGTCTGAACAAAATAGGATTTCAAGAGAACTGCATGATGGGGTTTTGAATAAACTTTATGGTACAAGGTTGCAACTGGGGATTTTGAATGCAAGTGATACAGATGAAGTCAAAGCAAAACGTCTTACCTATGTTGATTTACTTCAAGAGATTGAAATTGAAATTAGAGATATTTCCCATGACTTGCACTCTGATATTTTTAATGGGGCTTTTAATTATATTAGTTTATTGAATAATTTAATTAATGAACAGAATGAATTTAAGGTTACCCACTTTTTGATTGAAATTGATTCAATTGTAGCTTGGGAAAATATTACTGGATTGGTAAAGATTACAATTTATAGAATTATTCAAGAAGCTTTACAAAATGTAAATAAACATGCAGACGCAAAAGTATGTAGCATTTTCATAATCAATGCAGAGAATAAAGAATTATTCCTTTCTATTGAAGATAATGGCGTTGGATTTGATTGTAACAAAATAGAAAATGAAGGCATTGGTTTAAAAAACATTAAAGAACGCGCTAAAATATTAAATACTAAATTGGTTCTTACTAGTGAATTAGGAAAGGGAACGAAAATTGGCATTGTTTTTACGATTTAATTTGATGGCTGTTATTCAAACACTAATGCTATTTTTATAAAAGTCTTGTTTTTTGTCTTGAATTAATTTTATACAAATAATCTATAAATTCGGGAAGTTCAATTATACTTAACAATCCAATTTCGTCATTTTGAAGTTGTGCATACTCGATATGTTTTATGTGTTTTTTGAAAGCAATTTCTCCAATTATTATCATTAGAGAATATTTTAAATCCATTTCTAAATTTTCAAACTGTTTTATTTCTTCATAATTAGATATGAACAGTTTTATTTTTAGCTGTTTTGTGTTTACATTGTAATCCTTTAAAACCATTTGTAACTCACTGATTTTAATTTTATAATTTTCGTAAACACAAGGTAAATCAGTTCCCTTTTTATATTCTATCAAGTTTTGCATTGGCTTTATGAATGCTTGGGCTTTAAAATATTTAAGTATTGGTGCTTGCTCTTCGATTGCAATTATTTTTGGGAATAGCTTTCGGTAACCCGAGGCTGTAAAAATAATTATGTGTTTGCCCTGATCTTTAGATCGTGTATTTATTAAAAATTGAATTCTTTTTGAGATATAACTACAATTTCGATTTAAGTGAAGAATTACTTCTTCGATATTTATTCCAAGTGCAACTGCGTTTTTTATAGCGTCCTCATTGTCTTGGAACCAGTTCCAAAATTTGGTTATTTGTTTCATTGGTTAGGTGTTGGGTTTTAGGTGTTGGGTTTTAGTTTTAAAAGTTTAAGGTTATTAGAAATGTTCCTCGCATGGCTATCGTTTGTCCTTAGTTATTGGGCTGAATGCGACGAGGTTAATCATTGCTCGCAATCTTGAACGGACACGATTTCCATAGGCAGTCTCAATTTCAGAAGCGGAAAGGTTGGTTGTGATGTGTGTTATTATTTTTTTATTAATGAATAAGTCATACCTACTGAGTATAATTTCACCCATTACGTTGCATTCATTACCATAGTATTTGAGGTTGTTTTCTATTCCTAAATCATCAAAGCAATACCTAGAAGCAATGGTTTGATTGTTTTTTAAGCCTACGTTTTTGCTGTATCTATGGATTACCTCATAGCCGTCACTGATAAACTCGAAGCTTATATCCCGGCAAGGTTTAATAGAGAACTTGTGTTCTAAGTCTGTTAGGGATTTCATTAAATTCATTAATGTAGTTTTACCACAGCCTATTGGGCCAGAAAGCATAATTCCTTTTAAATGGTCAATATTGTATTGAAAACAGGTTGGTTCATCTTTTAGAAAATAGGCTATGAGTTTGTAAACAATGGGATAATCACTTTCTTGAATTTTGAAATTGTTTCCATACAATTCAATGCCTTTTTTTTCGAGCCAGAGAATTATTTCGCCATAGTTGTATTGTGATTTTGTTTCTGTTTCCATAGTTAAAAATTTAACCGCAAAGTCCGCAAAGGATTACGCAAAGCTCGCAAAGAACCTGAATCAAGTTCCCGTTAAAGCGGCTCTGAATAGTCTTTTTCTGTGCTGGTGTTGAGGTGGTGTGCTCTATCCTGTTTCGTTTCATTTGAATTGAATTTGTTTGCGTTTAAAATCCAATTTTGCGCCGCTGCTCGCCAGTTTACCATTTGTGATTTTCCTCCAACGAGCCATCCGATGCTAGAAAAATAATTGAAGAATTTTTGGGCTTCGATTTCTGGAAAGCTTTGACTTAGAAAATAATTTTTAACTTCCAAAAGTGTTGGATGGCCATCGTCAATTAATTCTTCTTCGACTGCATTTGTATTTTCTAAATTATCTTTCTTTTTTTCGCGCAACTTTTTTTCTTTCTCTTCCTTGTCTTTCTTTTTTAAAACAGCAACTTCTTTACTTTCAAAATTTTGTGCTTGCGTTTCCAAGTTTGAATTGTTTAAAATGTTTGTAGTGTTTATATTGTTTATATAAGGTACTACTGCTTGTTCATTACTTGTTTCACTACTAGTAAAGTGCTTGTTCGCTACTTGTTCAATAATAGGTTCATTATTTGAACTTGTACTTTTCATTGTTTTGGGTAAAGGCTTCAAATCATCTGAAAAATTAAACAAAAATACATGACTTCCTTTGAACGGATTAAAGGATGGTTCGTAGTTAATGTAGCCCAAAGAATGCAAGTTTTTAAGGCATTTGTGGTAGGTTGCTTTGGAGCTAATTTTGCTAATTCGCATTACTTCGTCACGAGAAATGCTTATTGGATTTTTAAATCGATTGCAATTCCAAAACTGAAATAAAGCGATATACAAACTTATATGTGTTGGATTCAGTGTTCTGTCTTGTGCCACTTTATCAAAAAAGCCCGTTAGGTGTTTTATGTAATTCATTATTTTGAGTTGTTATCCTTTATTTAAAAAGATTTGGTAACGAATTCACTTTGTTTTCTTCTAATAGTTTTTCGATTTCGTTATAGGCATAATAGATAATTCCCCCGATTTTGGTGTAGGATAATGTTCCATTGATACGGAAGTTTTGCAGGGTGCCTGGAGATATGTTTAAATATTTTCTGACCTCTCCCGATTTTAACCACTGCTTTTGCTTTTGTGCTTTAGTATCAAATAGTTCTTTTAAGTCGGTTAGAAGTAGTGAACGAAATTCGTTCAAATCGTCTCTGGTTATTATTTCTACTGCCATTTTATTGGTTTTAAATTGTTATACTGCAAATTTGTAGTATTTGAGAAATTTAAAATCACAAGCCATTCACAAGTTGTGAATGATTTTTATTCAAAACCCTGCAAATATTACATTTAGCATTTGTATTTAATGGCTCGTTATAAAATGTAGTATGTCTGTTCTATTTGAAATGCCTATATAATTTTCTGTTTTTCTTGAATTGGTGTCAATGAAAATTTATCCCGAAGTATCTTCATATCCTCACTTACTTTTTTGTCTAAAACCTTTGCATAATGCTGGGTGGTTCGTAAATTTTTGTGACCAAGCATTTTGCTTACGCTTTCTATCGGAACGCCATTTGTAAGCGTTACTGTCGTTGCAAAAGTGTGTCGGGCAATGTGGAAGGTTAATTCTTTTTCAATCTCGCAAACGGCAGCTATTTCTTTTAAATAGGCGTTCATTTTCTGATTGCTAAGTATTGGTAGCAGTTTATCTTCATTTACACTTTGTGGGTGGTCTGCGTATTTGTTAATAATCATTTGTGTTACTGGCAATACAGGAATCTTAGAAGCGGTTTCGGTTTTCTGACGATGGGTAAATATCCATTTATCGCCATCAATCCCGATGCTAATATGCGATTTTGTTAAGTTTTTGACATCAATATAAGCCAAGCCTGTAAAGCAGCTAAAAAGGAAAATATCGCGAACTAATGATAGTCTTTCCGTTTTGAAATCTTTATTGATGATGCTTTGAATTTCGTCTTCAGATAGATAAACTCGTTCTACTTCTTTGACTTTGGATTTGTAGTTGGCGAATGGATTTTTATCCAGCCAGTCATTGGCCAGACAAAGCTTGATGATTTTATTAAAGTTCTTGATGTATTTTACAGCTGTGTTATTGGCGCAGTTTCTTACGCTTCGTAAAAAGAATTCATAATCCGTCACAAACGCATAATCAATTTTATTGATTTCAATATCCGAAATTTTGTATTTCCACTCCAAGAACTCAATTGTATGACTCAAGGAAGTTTTATAACGCTCTAATGTTCCTGGTGCATATTCTTTCCCAACTAATTCTTTAATTTTATTATTATGGTCTTGGAATATTGGGATTAGCATTCGTTTAGTTTCTGCAATTCCAAACAATTCCTTTTTCAGAATTTCAGAAGTAACCTTAATGTCTTTTTTAAATAACCTTTTCTCGGCTTCCAATACTTGATTTTTTAAATAATCAAGGTGACTATTTATTGTTCTAGCTTCTTCATTACCTCCCTTAACTTTCGTACCTTCTGCTGACCATCTTTCGGGATTCACAAACTTGTTGGCACTAAACTCAAATCGTTTGGATTGGATAGTAACTCTCACGTAAATTGGGCAGATCCCCTCGTTGTTGACTTTGGCTCTTTTAATATAAAAGAGAACAGATACAGTTGTGTTCATAGGTGGTAACCTTTTAGTTATTATTAAATTTAAACTTTCTACTAATTACAAACAAGATGTTCATATTTTGAATAGGTGCATGAACATCTTGCTGTATGATTGGTTTCCTAATTGGAGGAGTCACTAAAATCATTTTGATTAAGTGACACCTCGAAAGACACCAAAGTTTTGATATTTAATGAATAATTTGATTATCCTAGAAATGAAAAAACCCACTAAATCCTTGAATTTAGTGGGTTTTGTAATCATTTGCTTTCCAG
>JBIPNF010000241.1:0-3641 GCA_044373885.1 Flavobacterium sp.
AGCCTTTTTTGTTAATCTACTGGCGGAGAAAGAGGGATTCGAACCCCCGGACCTGTTACAGTCAACAGTTTTCAAGACTGCCGCATTCGACCGCTCTGCCATTTCTCCAATAAGGTGCACATCATTTCTTCAATGCGGTTGCAAATATAGTGACCTTTTTTTGATTTCTAAAATATTTATTTAAAAATATTCAGAAAAAGAAAAGCTTATGTTTTAACCAATTCATTTTCTATATGTTAAGCCATTTTAAAAAAGGCATTACAAATGAAATTACTTTAAAATACTTAATATTTTACATATTCCGTAATCTCCAAGCCATACCCAATCATCCCAACACGCTTCGTTTGCTCTGAATTAGAAATTAATCGAATCTTTGAAATGTCAATATCATGCAAGATTTGTGCTCCTATTCCAAAATCTTTCGCGTCCATTTTAATCAACGGAGCTTTCATTTCACCCTGTAATTGTAACGCTTTCAATTCACTAATGCGATTCAATAAATTATTCGATTGTAATTCCTGATTGATAAACAAAATAGCGCCTTTGCCATTGGTATTTATCAAATTAAAAATGTCGTCTAAATTTTTATCGGAATTGTGGGTTAAAGTACCCAAAATATCATTGTTTATTTGAGTAGAATTGACCCGAGTCAAAATTGGTTCTCCCAAATTCCATGTCCCTTTTGTCAAAGCAATATGAACTTGTTTATTCGTTGTTTGCAAATAAGCTCTAAGTCGGAATGTACCAAAACGCGTTTCAACATCAAAATCTTCTTTCTTAACAATTAAACTGTCGTGAAGCATTCTATAAGCAACCAAATCTTCAATGGAAACCAATTTCAAATCAAATTTCTTAGCCACTTCAACCAATTGTGGCAAACGCGCCATAGATCCATCTTCATTCATGATTTCTACAATCACTCCCGCTGATTTGAAACCTGCCAAACGCGCAAAATCAATCGCTGCTTCTGTATGACCTGTACGTCTCAAAACACCACCTTGCTTTGCAATTAAAGGAAAAATATGTCCTGGCCGTGCTAATTCATAAGGTTTGGTTTCAGGATCTACTAAAGCTAATATTGTTTTCGCCCTATCTGCAGCTGAAATTCCAGTGGTAACTCCATTGCCACGCAAATCTACAGAAACCGTAAATGCAGTTTCCATGGGATCGGTATTATTGGTCACCATGACATGCAAT
The DNA here is from genome assembly GCA_044373885.1 of Flavobacterium sp. Lineage (GTDB taxonomy): Bacteria > Bacteroidota > Bacteroidia > Flavobacteriales > Flavobacteriaceae > Flavobacterium. Next base: position 1,198 of record JBIPNF010000241.1, read on the forward strand.
CCTAATTCCTTGCAACGACTTTCGGTCAACGGGGCGCATATCAATCCTCGTCCGTGCGTAGCCATGAAATTTATCATTTCGGGCGTTACTTTTTCTGCCGCAGCCAAGAAATCTCCTTCGTTTTCACGATCTTCATCATCAACCACAATAATGATTTTGCCCTGACGAATATCCTCAATGGCTTCTTCTATTGTATTTAATTTGAATTTAGGAATTGACATTTGTTTTAATTTTGTGATGGAAATAATTTTTGAAATAATTTTTGAAAAGGCTGTAAAATACTATCAATATTGATTAAACCAATATCGTTTGTTGCCCTGTAAGTCAACAAAATTGCTAGTGGTGTCAAAACGAATGCCGACATCCAAGAACCAAAAAATGGTGCAATTCCATTTTCCTCAGCTAATCTTTTACCAAAGGTATTTATAAAATGGAAGGTTATAAATATCAAAACCGCAAATACAATTGGAAGTCCAATTCCTCCTTTTCTGATAATAGCTCCTAATGGTGCTCCAATAAAAAACATCATCAAACAAGCAAATGCCACTACAAACTTATCATATAACGCAATAAAATGACTGTTTATAATCTTTTGTTTGTTAACCATTTCATCCTTCGAACTATCGATTGAAAAAAGTGTATTCGTAATATTACTAGATGCAAACTGAAGAATTTGGAGTTTGTCACTTTCATTTAAAAAGGAAAGTAAATCAGCTTTAACCTTCTCTTTTTTAAGTGGTAAAACCGATTTATTAACACTCCCGAATCCTACACGCTGGTGAATATTATCTGCAAATGAAACGATATCACGATTATAATTTTTATGCAACGAATCAATCGTGTAATTCAATTCGCTGATATTCAACATCGTAGTGGTGTTGGTAATATTTTGATCACTTTGATTTCCATTTAAAACCGACAAATCAAGATTGATTACATCTTTCTTGAAGGAAGCTTTTGCAAATGGAATTTTATTTCGGTCTTCATACCTTTTTGGAATAATATCTTCGTAATAATAACCATCATTCAAAACTAATTTAAGAATATTTGAATTTTCATTACTAATCAAATCCCCATCTTTCGCTTTAATTACAGTACGAACGCCATCACCACGCAATGATTTTTTGTGAATCGTAATTCCCGTTAGATGGTTTCCATTTTCCCCCGATTTCTTATCAACTTTAATAGTATAATAGCCTATTTCACTGAACTGTCCTTCGGCTATAGCCATCGCAGGTTTTCTTTGGGCAATGTTTTTCCTGAAATTAATGAATTTATATTCTGCATACGGAATCACATTATTGGCAAATACAAAAGCCAAAACACTCAGGAATAATATGAATATCGTTAAACTTTTCATTGCCCGTTGCAACGATATTCCAGCAGATTTCATTGCTGCAAATTCATAGTTTTCAGCCAAATTTCCAAATGTCATTATTGAAGCCAACAAAACTGAAAGCGGCAATACCAATGGAATAATTCGTGGCATTCCAAAAAGTAAGAATTTGACAATCAACATCAAATCTAAATCGCGACCCGCTAAATCATAGATGAAAAGCCAAATCGTTTGAAGTATGAATATAAAAAACAAAATTACAAATACCGTAGTAAATGTAATTGTGAAAGTTTTTAGAATGTATTTGTCAAGAATCTTCAAATTAATCTAATTTATTGATGTAGTATTTTGGGTACTTACTTGCGTCAAAGATAAATTGATTCTTTGATAACGGCTGATTGGTTTTGAAAGAATTAACAGTCAAAGTAGTTTTGGTGCCATTCTTTCCAACCTCAATTAAATTATAGATGTTTTTAGTTTGAATATCAATGCCTAAAAGAATTTCTTTACGAGAATCTTTAGGACTAATAGGCGTCAATTTAATATATTGTATTTTGCGACCTTTAACATTTTGAGGGATGTCCCAATTGAATTTGTAACCCGTGTTGAAAAAAGTAAGCATTTTTGAAGGTGTAATGGCATTATCGTCTTTCTCATTCAATTTTGAAATTGAAACTTCTTCGTCTTCAGGGTTAATCGTGTAGGTTTTTTTACCGTCAAATAGCTTCGTTACACCCATTAAATTTAATACATACAAATTGCCCTTCATAGTTACATTTCCTTTGCTTTCCTGATTGATATTTTCTTTTAAATTATTCAATGAATATTTAAAATCGATAACAATATTATCATAGCTCTTAATTTTAGCCGTCACTTCGTCCAACAATACTTTTGCTTTTTTGTCTTGCGCTTGAACGCCAAAACTCATTAGCATTGTCAAAAACATAAAAAACGCTTTAAATTGGAAGGTGTTTATTGATAAGGTGGTACTCTTGATTTTCATTTTAGGATTTAGTTTTGTTCATTACTGAAAAATTGATCGAGAGCGGCCAAATCTAAAATGTTTACATTTCGTGCTTTACTTCCTTCAAATGGCCCCACAATTCCA
>JBIPNF010000286.1:0-2782 GCA_044373885.1 Flavobacterium sp.
TCAATGAATCCAAGTTTTTATGGATTTGGAGATACCTCTAAGGCAGGATTAATATACAGTACAGAAGGTTTCAACCAAAATACTAAAATTGATAATAAGTTTGGGTTTGCCAATTATTTCTTTGAAGACAAAGAGTTTTCATTAGCGGTTGATGCCAATTTACTACAAATTAGTTCTTTGGGATATGCTACAGCTTCCGCAAATTTGCATTATATTTATAAAGCTACTTTATCTAACGATTGGGTGTTTAATCCCTCTATTTCTGCAGGTTTTGGAAATAGCAGTTTGAATTTTAACTCATTGGTATTTGAAGATCAAATCAATGTTCTAACAGGTTCTATAGCGGGTGTTTCCAATGACCCAATAAACATTGATAATAAGGTAAACTTTTTTGATATTGGGGCAGGAGCTTCACTTCATAATAGTACGAATATGTTGTTTGGATTTAATATCAAGCACATAAACAGGCCAGAAACTTCTTTTAATGGGAATGCTTCCAATAAAAAAGACTTGTTTATGTCTGTTCAAGCGGGTTATGAATTGGACTTGAATCCCTACACACAAGGAATGCTTCCAGATTATTCCTATTTGTTCTTGTACAATACCTTTTCAAAACAAGGGGCCAAAACAAGATTTGATTTATACCAAGAAGCGATTTTAGGCAATGTTTCTTTTGGTTTAAACCAACATTTTAATAACTATGATGGATTTTCGGTTTCGCAATTAGGCACCTCTTTGAGTGTGTTTGTGGAAGAGATAGAATTTGGAGTTAATTATTCCTTGGAAATAGGCAATAAAAAATTATCTAGTTCATCGTATAATACTTTCGAAATCTATGTCGTTTTTGATTTCAATCCATTTAAGAAAAATAAAAGAGGCAATAACAGCAGGTTTTATGATATGTAGCTATTTGCAATTCAATATAAAAAAGGTTCATGCGCATTTTGTTTGAACCTTTTTTTATGATTTACAATTGCGTTTCTAAAGAGGCACAATATTCCTGTGGTGGCTTTCCAACAATGTCCTTGAAAGCAGTGAAAAAAGGGTTGTAAGATGAAAATCCAACTTGTTTTGCCAAAGAATCAAAAGTATTTTTTTTTAAATAATCGGATTGTATTAAATGAAGCGCATCTTCAATTCTAGCTATTTTTTTATAATCGGAAAAGGAGATTTTTGAGTGGTATTTGAACAAATACGACAAATGACTTTTTGGAATATCTAATTCTAATGCAAAGTCAGCTAATTTAAATTTAGGTTCCCTGAAATAATTATTTTTTTTAACTTTAAGATCAATTTTGGTTATATAAAGTTCAATATTTTTATTCATTTTTTCACTTAACTGAAAATCTTGAATATTTGTCATTTTAACTTTAGAAACTATTTTCCAATGAGAAATATTAGTTGTAATATAGTTTTTATTTTCCTTGCTTTTTTTATTTAAAAACGAATAGCCATAGAGTATTTCTGGAGATGTTAAAATCTTAATAAATATAAAAACCCAAATAATTGAGGTTACCCAAATTCCATACAAGCCAGAAATAAAACCATCCTCTCGATTTTCTATTAGTAATGATACTAGCAGTCGTAACGTGAACAGATTCAGTGCGATGTATAAGTATTTTGACCATCCTTTAATTAATGCATTTTGTTTAGCTACAATTTCAAGAGATCCTTTTTTGTTCCAAATATTTTTCTTTAGCTTAAAAAAAATCAAAATATTGGTAACAATCATGTATAAAATAAAGAGATAGAGTAAAGAAAAAGAAATGTTTAATAAATTCTCTAAAATTGAAAAACGACCTTCAATAATAAATATTATAGGAATTAGAAAGTGAAATAAATCTTTATTAACGAAGTTTTTTTGGCTTGTAATCAAATTTTTGAAATACAAATAAAAGCAGGGCGCTAAAAAGACAAAAAACACATTAATATTTCTAATCATTTGTTGAAGAAAATGATTATTGGTTATCCCATTAATCCCTATAATTAAAAAACGGGATGACATTAGGAGTAATATCATTACAAGGTATATATTTATAATCTTATTTGTTTTATATCCAAACAAAATTATTAATAAAGTGATAAACCCTAAAATCCCTGAAAAAATAAGAAGTAAATTTATGACCATATTATTTTAATTATAACAGCTACTGGATTTGAGCTATTTTTCTGTTAGGGATTAACTATATTTAATTTATGATTAGTAATTATTCTTACATTTTAAATAATTTATTCTTTACAAATGTATTTTTTTTTTTGATACTACTAATCTAATTTTTTTAAAATATTTTTATTTTAATTGGTTAGAAATATTTTTTTTTATTTGATTCTCATTTTTTTTACACTAAAGTACTTTCATTTTTTTGCCTTACTAAAAAGCTAAAAGATTTTACTAAAAATTTAAAAACAGGCTATTTCTTTTTTTTAAATTTTACAGTTAAATTTTAAGTTCTTATCATTGTAAATTAATTACCCTCAAACTAATCCACATTGAAAATACTTTTACTCTTATTAGTTACTTTTTCTGGTTATTCTCAGCGATTGCACCACCAAATGCTTTCTTCGCAAGGCACTAGTTCTCACGCTTCTGGCGGAGTTTTTGTCCGACAAACGGTGGGACAACAAAGCACTATTGGGAATTTCAGAAACACCAATGCAATTGTTGGTCAAGGATTTCTTCAAAGTGAAACAATTAAAACAGCGGTTGCTCCGGTTGTTTCAATTACGACTATTACGTTTCCAAATCCATTTATTGATAGCGTCAATTTCCAATTTTCGGCAC
>JBIPNF010000082.1:0-9782 GCA_044373885.1 Flavobacterium sp.
GCAGGATTTTCTATAAATCCACCCAATTTGAATTTGCCTACGAATCAACAGCCCTATCATCCATATATTGGACCATTAGTTCCATATCAGAATGTGAGAGCATTAAATTTTGCGACAATAGATAAGTTTTCAGGTTACACCCAATTGAACAGAAAAACGAAATTAGGGAATCACGATGTTTGGTTAAATATTGGAGCGAGGTTACACCAATGGAAAGTTTCAGGAGCAACTATTGAAGGCAAAAATCAAATCGAATTCAGTCCAAGAGCCCAATTTGCAATCAAACCCGACTGGGAAAAAGATATGGTTTTTCGATTTTCAACAGGTTTGTATGTTCAGCCACCATCCTATCGAGAACTCAGAGATTCAACGGGGACAGTACTTCCGAATGTAAAAGCGCAAAAATCGATACATTTTGTATTGAGTAATGATTACAGTTTTAAAATGTGGAACCGCCCATTTAAGTTGGTTACGGAAGCTTATTATAAAATTCTTAGCGATGTAAATCCCTATACTCTGGACAATGTCAGAATTAGATATGCCGCCGATAACAATGCAATCGCTTTTGCACAAGGACTTGATATTCGTTTGAACGGTGAATTTGTTCCAGGAACAGAATCTTGGTTTAGTTTTGGCTATTTGAAAACAGAAGAAAATATTGATAATAAAGGTTTTATTCCACGTCCAACGGATCAAAGATTGAAATTCGGAATCTTGTTTCAGGATTATATGCCGAACCTTCCAAGTGTAAAATTGTATCTTAATTTAGTATATAATACGGGGCTTCCAGGCGGTTCTCCATCGTACGCAGATCCATATATTTATCAAAACAAAATGCGTGATTACCGTCGTGCGGATGTTGGATTCTTCAAAGTTCTTACGGATAATAATAAAAATTTGCCAAATGGACATTGGTTAAAAAAATTCAAAGATTTGTCTGTAGGAATGGAAATTTTCAACTTATTTAATAATTTAAATGCAATTACCAATACTTGGGTTCGTGATGTTTATACGAAAAATCAATACGGTATTCCAAATTATATGACAACAAGGGTTTTCAATTTTAAAATCACAGCAAGATTCTAAATTAGAATATCACTTTCTAAATCTGATTTTTCAATGGTAAAATCAAATCCAAGTCTGTGAACCAATTCAATAACTAGGTTTTTATACCAGTTTTCCGATTTTGGGTGGATATAAATTTTCTCAATTAATTGATTGATATTAACATCGATTTTCAAGCCGTTATCAATTTTCAATTCAAATGATGTAACATCAGAAATGATTCTGATTTCACGTTCGTATTGGAAACTTTTCCGTTTGAATAGAAAGGGAAAAAAAGCATTGTCAAAAGGAATATATTCTTTTTTATAATCGATATAATTCACTTCGCCGATATGTTGGCTGTAGGTAGTATCGAGTTTTAAAGCCTCTTGAATTCGCCCCAAAGTAGATTGAATGGCCAATCCTTCACTTTTTTGGGTGAAAATCTGCCACATCGCAAAAGATTCATATTCGTTAATATGCCAACTGCTAATCACTACATTTTCACGGTGAGATTTATAATAATCTAAAAAAGCCGGATTATTGATTGATAACTTCCGAATTTCTTCAAATGTAGGTTCGCTAAAAGTGCCTTCATACTGATCTTCAAATTTATCCGAACGCGAAAGAAATAATTTTTTATATAACAATAAATCGACAAATTTTGACAAGTCTAAATACTTCCAAACGATGGTGTCTGGATCTTCAGGAATCTTGATATTATTGTCGTTGATGAACATTCATTTAAGATTTAGTTATTTTCAAGAATCACTCAAAACTCTGCATTGTAACCAATTTGTTGTAGGTTCCATTTATAGCAATTAATTCATCGTGGGTACCTTGTTCTACAATTTCGCCCTTTTGTAAAACCACAATTTTATTTGCTTTTTGAATGGTAGAAAGGCGGTGCGCTATTACAATTGAAGTCCTGTTTTGCATCATGTTTTCTAAAGCAACTTGTACAAATTTTTCACTTTCTGTATCCAAAGCTGACGTTGCTTCGTCCAAAATCATGATTGGTGGGTTTTTCAAAACAGCACGAGCAATTGATAATCGCTGTTTTTGACCCCCCGAAAGTTTGTTTCCGCTGTCGCCAATATTAGTATAAATGCCTTTTGGCAAGTCTTTTACAAATTCATACGCATTGGCAATTTTTAATGCTTCAATAATTTCTTCATCTGTGGAATCTAATTTTCCTAACGAAATATTTGCTTTTATAGTGTCATTAAATAAAATACTGTCTTGTGTTACCAATCCCATCAAACCTCGCAACGATTGCAAATTCATATCTTTTATAGCAACAGCATCAATTTCGATTGTTCCTTCATTTACATCATAAAAACGAGTCAGTAAATTGGCAATGGTACTTTTTCCACTTCCCGATTGTCCAACAAGCGCAACAGTTTCTCCTTTTTTTACTTCCAATGAAAAGTTTTTTAGAACAATCTCATCTTCATATTTAAAGTTGATATTTTTAATACTTATTTCAGATTCAAATGTGTCTTTTTCAATAGCATCTGTTTTGCTTATAATTGGATTTTCTTGTTCTAAAATTTCTAAAATTCGTTCTGCAGCAGCATTTCCTCTTTTGATATTATACGAAGCTTTAGAAATTGATTTTGCAGGCGTTAAAATATTATAGGCCAATCCCATATAGGTAATAAAAGCGGCGCCATTTAAGGTGTGTTCTATCAAAACCATATGACCTCCAAACCATAGCAAAATGGCAATTACCATAATTCCCATAAACTCGCTTAAGGGTGAAGCAAGATTTTGACGGTTTCCAATTACATTGGATAAACTAAAAAATTTAGTTGTTGAATTTTGGAATATTTGGTTGAAATATTTTTCAGAATTATATCCTTTTACCACTTTTAATCCACCCAAAGTTTCTTCAATGATAGAAAGGAAAACGCCTTGTTCTTCTTGCGCTTTTGTAGATTGTTTCTTTAATTTTTTCCCAATTAATGAAATTATAGTTCCCGATATAGGGATGAATATAAACACAAAAATCGTTAGTTTTACACTGATTGTAAACATAGCAATTATTGTGAAAATAATTGTCAATGGTTCTTTTACAGCCAATTCTAATATCGATAAAAAGGAATTTTGAACTTCATTTACATCGCCCGCAATTCTTGAAATGGTATCTCCTTTTCGTTTTTCCGAGAAAAATGCCAAAGGCAAATCTATAGTTTTCTTGTACATCGCATTCCGAATGTCTTTCAGAATACCATTTCTTAAAAAAGTAATGAAAAACATCGCCAAATAATCGGAAAGATTTTTTAATAAAAAGATAGTAATTATCCCGGCAACTAAAACGCCTAATGTGAACCCGATTCCATTAGTATCGGTCATATTGGTCAAGTAGTAACTTGAAAAATCAGACAGATATTTTTTTAAATCCCAAATCCCAGTATAAATCGGTTCAACATAATTTTTCTTAGATTGCCCAAACAAAACATCCATCATTGGCATCAATGAAATAAAGGAAAGTGTTCCAAAAATCGCATACAAAACATTGAAAAAAATGTTTAAATAGGCATATTTTTTATAGGGCAATACAAAGGGAAATATTTTCTTAAAATTACTCATTAATTGATTTTTAAATCCTCTAAAATTCTCTTGATTTTAGTATCCAAAATAGCATTCACTTCATCAAAATCGGCAACCGAATCTAACATCGCATTTACGCTCACGTAAAACTTAATTTTTGGTTCCGTTCCGCTTGGTCTTGCCGCAATTTTTGCTCCATCTTCAGTATAATAAATCAATACATCCGATTTCGGAATCGACATATTTTCCTTTTCTCCAGTCAATAAATTAGTTGCCACCGACGTTTTGTAATCTTCCATCATAACGATGCGCTCGCCATTAATTTCTTTTAAAGGATTTGTTCTCATGTTCACCATCATCTGATTTATTTCGGCCAAACCTTCAATTCCTTTTTTGGTAATTGAGACCAAAAATTCTTTATAAAAACCATAATCTACATACAAATTCAATAATTCTTTATAAACAGAACTTCCTTTTGCTTTGGCCTGAGCTGCAATTTCGCAAATCAATAGGGTAGAAGCTACCGCATCTTTATCGCGAACCGCATCACCAACCATAAATCCGAAACTTTCTTCTCCGCCGCCAATGAATTCCAACTCAGGAAAATCCTTAATCATTTTGGCAATCCACTTGAAACCTGTCAATCCCACTTTGCATTCCACGCTATATGCTGTTGCCAATTCCATCATCATTGGTGTAGAAACAATCGTAGAACCTACAAACTGTTTTCCAGTAATTTTACCCGATTTTTGCCATTGTTCCAATAAAAATGCCGTCATCAAAATCATCGTTTGATTTCCATTCAAAAGCATCATTTTTCCTTCGTTATTTCTCACAGCAACTCCCAATCTGTCGCAGTCTGGGTCAGTTCCAATCACAATATCAGCTTGAATTTTATCAGCCAATTCCAAAGCCATTTTCAACGCTTCAGGCTCTTCAGGATTTGGAGATTTCACCGTTGGAAAATCACCATTTGGCTCTGATTGTTCCGCAACAAGATTCACATTCGTATAACCCGCTTGCGCTAAAGTATCAGGTACCGATTTAATAGAAGTTCCGTGCAATGAGGTAAAAACGATATTTAAATCACTTTTTGCCGCCGCTGGAGTATTAAAACTTGCATTTGCAATAGACGATTTTACAAAAGCCGCGTCAATTTCCGTGTCAATATATTCAATCAAACCTTCGTTTGCATCAAATTTAATTTCGTCGTATTTCAATGCTTCAATAACATTAATAATTTCAGAATCTTCAGGTGGAACAAGCTGTCCGCCATCTTCCCAATATACTTTATAACCATTATATTCAGGTGGATTATGAGAAGCGGTAAGTACGATTCCTGCTTGACAACCCAAATATTTCAATGCAAAACTCAATTCTGGGGTAGGTCGCAAATCCGAAAACAAATACACTTTTATGCCATTTGCCGAAAAAACATCCGCAACTACTTTCGCTAATGACTTGCTATTATGACGGCAATCAAACGCAATGGCAACTTTCAATTCCTTTCCAGGAAAAACGTTATGCATGTAATTTGAAATCCCTTGCGTGTTTTTCCCAAGTGTATATTTGTTGATTCTATTGGTTCCAACGCCCATAATTCCGCGCATTCCACCTGTTCCAAATTCCAAATTTTTATAAAAACTCTCTTCCAAATTTTTTGGAGATGAAGTCATCATTTCTTTAATTTCATCCTGCGTTTCTTTATCAAACGTAGGTGCAAGCCATTCGTTTACGGCGTTTAATACATTTTGTGGTATATCCATTTTTTATTTTTTTTTGGAGCTATTTCCTGCTTTCCGTTTCAAGCCACGCTAAAAAGCGTGGGCTTTACTCTGCAATCATGGCTAACTGTTTAACAATAGTATTGATTTTAATTATAACTTTAATTTTATTTATAATGCTTCAGCCGTAATTTCAGAAACCTTATACCGTTCCTCGTTATTCTTAGTTCTCAAAATGATTTCTCCTAAAAATCCAGCCAAAAATAATTGTGTCCCAATAATCATGGTGGTCAATGAAATGTAAAACCAAGGATTATTAGTAACCAAATCATACGGCAAATTATGATACAATTTGTACAATTTCATAAATCCAATAAATCCTGCAGATAAAAATCCAATCATAAACATCACCGATCCTAAAGCGCCAAATAAATGCATCGGTCTTTTTCCGAAACGTGAAAGAAACCAAATCGTTATCAAATCCAAGAAACCATTGATAAAGCGTTCCATGCCAAATTTAGTTTCGCCATATTTTCGAGCTTGGTGCAAAACTACCTTTTCACCTATTTTCCCGAAACCTGCGTTTTTTGCTAAAACAGGTATATAGCGGTGCATTTCTCCCGAAACTTCAATGTTTTTGATGACCACATTTTTATAGGCTTTCAAGCCACAATTAAAATCATTCAACTGCACGCCAGATGTTTTTCTAGCCGCCCAATTGAATAGTTTTGAAGGTAAATTTTTTGCAAATACCGAATCGTAGCGTTTCTTTTTCCAACCCGAAACCAAATCATAATTTTGATTGGTAATCATATTTAGCAATCCTGGAATTTCTTCTGGACTGTCTTGCAAATCGGCATCCATAGTAATCACAACATCGCCCTGAGCTTTTGCAAAACCAGCATGCAACGCTTGTGATTTTCCAAAATTTCTCAAAAAGCGAATTCCTTTGATGTTTGAATTTTCAACAGACAAGCGCTCAATAATTGACCAAGAACTGTCAGTACTTCCATCATCAATAAAAATAACTTCATAGGAATAATTGTTGGATTTCATCACAGAAACAATCCAATTATGGAGTTCTTGTAATGATTCTTCTTCATTGAGAAGTGGAATTATAATGGATAAATTCATTTAGCTACAAACTTTGTGGGTTGTCATTTTTTACAAATGCACCAATTATTAAGGAATATATGAGACCCATAAAAGAATACATTGCAATAGTTGCAGGGATTACAATGGCAGGACTCATAAATTTTTTCGTCATAGAAATTGCCATTTCAACTTGAGCAGAAGTCATTGTTGGATTTTGCTTTAACATTACTTGTCTTGTTTTTTTCATAAGGTCTTCAATGAATTCTGGAAATACCATATTAAAAACAGCACTAAAAACCCCATAAATCAAACCAGCTATCAAACAAATTGTTACTCCAATTTTTAAACATTCTCCAAAAGAAATAAAACCATTATTTAAGTTTTTCTTGTAATTCATACAGCTAATTGTAATTATACTTACAGGAAATACAAGGTAATTCAATGTGTTAATGACAATTCCAGCTGCTGGATTTGAAATCGGATCGACATCCATAACATAAACTATCACAAATTCTAATACCATTAAAATTCCGAATAATGCACCATACTGTAAAGCTGATTTTGAAGGGGATATTTTTTGTTCCATAACACATTTTTTTTAAATTAATCTACAAATATAACAATTCCCAATTTACCTAAGATAAAAATTACATTTTCCTTGAAATAAAAAAAAACGCAACTAAGGTTTGATTATTGAAAAATAAGTGTAAATTTGCAATCTCAAAATAATAAAATTAAAACAAAAAGTTATAGTGTGTTTATACCTTTTCTGTGAGAAGAAAAGCTTCAAAACAAATTATAATTGAAACAAATAAAAAAAGATTTAAGATGAAAAAAGGTGTACACCCAGAAAATTACAGATTAGTTGCTTTTAAAGACATGTCAAACGAAGATGTTTTTATTACAAAATCTACTGCAGATACTAAAGAAACTATCATTCACGAAGGTGTTGAATATCCAGTTGTAAAAATGGAGATTTCAAGAACTTCTCACCCTTTTTACACTGGTAAATCTAAACTTATCGATACTGCAGGACGTATTGATAAATTCAAAACGAAATACGCTAAACACGGTAAATAATTGTTATCGCGTTCAAATTATACAAAACCTCGCAAATTGTGGGGTTTTTTTATACCTAAAACTTTTTCATTTTCTTGTTTATCTTTGTAACTTTGAAACTATAACCTTTGAACCTTTTACAAAATGAATTATATCCTTTTTGACGGACCTTCGAGAAATGCATTATTGCCTTTCACATTTACACGCCCAGTTGCTGATATTCGTATTGGTATTTTGACAATTCGTGAAAAATGGGAGAAATATTTAGGTTCTACAACCACTACATTAACAGAAGAATATTTATCGGATAAGTACCCAATGGTAGAATTGGATGAAAACGTAATGATATATGCTTCGTACTTGCCCAATCCAATTTTGGTTGAATTAATTAGTAATTTAGAATCCAATCAAGCCGTTTTTAAAGGCAATGAGTTAATTGCTTTTTACACACAAGAATCTCAAGAAGAAGTCGATTTTGATACGTATGAAATAATTGAATATAACGGTGATTGTTTAACAGTCGAACATACTTGGGATATTTTTGCCAAAAATGATGCGGCACTTCGGGAAGATTTTGAGTTGCTAACAGAAGACAGGACCTCGCAACCTATTCCAAAAAGTGTTAATGTAATTTCTCCTGAAAACATTTTTATTGAAGAAGGAGCGAAATTAGAATTTGTAACTTTAAATGCTTCCACAGGTCCTATATACATTGGTAAAAATGCTGAAATCATGGAAGGTTCTGTAATTCGTGGTCCGTTTGCATTGTGCGAAGAAGCGCAAGTAAAATTGGCTACAAAAGTATATGGTGCAACCACTGTTGGTCCGCATTGCAGGATTGGTGGCGAAGTAAATAATTCTGTTTTGTTTGGTTATTCTAATAAAGGACACGATGGATTTTTAGGAAATTCGGTATTGGGAGAATGGTGTAATATTGGTGCCGATTCTAATAATTCGAATTTGAAAAACAACTACGAAGAAGTGAAGTTATGGAGTTATGAAACAGAAAATTTTGGCAAAACCGGACTTCAATTTTGTGGGTTAATGATGGGCGATCATAGTAAATGTGGTATTAATACGATGTTTAATACAGGAACTGTTGTTGGTGTGAGTGCCAATATTTTCGGAAGTGGTTTTCCACGCAATTTTGTTCCGAGTTTTTCTTGGGGTGGTGCCTCAGGATTTGTAACGTATCTTACCAAAAAAGCTTTTGAAGTGGCAAAAATTGTAATGGATAGAAGACATGTAGAATTTACGGAACATGACAAAGCTATTTTAGAACACGTTTTTGAGGAATCTAAAAAGTGGAGAAAAGAATAAATTGTTTTTAATATAACTTGGGAAGCCACAATTGACATTTCAGTTGTGGCTTTCTTGATTTACGAATAGTGTTTCATTATACGATTTTTGTGTGTAAATTTGCACGGTGTTCGCGAAAGGGATAGTAGCGGCATCCCACGCTTTTTAGCGTGGATATAGCGGAAAGCCCGACCCACAGGGATTCGCCCAAATAAAACAAATATGACGGATAGAAAAAAAGTTGCTTTTTACACTTTGGGTTGCAAGTTGAATTTTTCGGAGACTTCTACAATTGCTAGAAATTTCACGGAGGAAGGTTTTGATCGTGTCGATTTTGAAGAAGTTGCCGATATTTATGTAATTAACACCTGTTCTGTGACTGAAAATGCCGACAAACAATTCAAGCAGGTGGTGCGAAAAGCGATGAAATTGAATGATAAAGCATTTGTTGCGGCGGTGGGTTGTTATGCGCAATTGAAGCCAGAGGAATTGGCTAATGTAGATGGTGTGGACTTGGTTTTGGGCGCTACGGAAAAATTTAAAATCACCGATTATATTAACGATTTGTCCAAAAACGATATGGGCGAAGTGCATTCTTGTGAGATTTCGGAGGCTGATTTTTACGTTGGAAGTTACTCGATTGGAGATAGAACTCGGGCATTTTTGAAGGTGCAAGACGGTTGCGATTATAAATGTACGTATTGTACCATTCCTTTGGCACGAGGTATTTCGAGAAGTGATGCTTTAGAAAACGTATTGAAAAATGCAAAAGAAATTTCAGAACAAAACATCAAAGAAATCGTTTTGACAGGGGTGAATATTGGGGATTATGGAAAAGGAGAATTTGGGAATAAAAAACATGAGCATACTTTTTTAGAATTGGTTCAGGAATTGGATAAAATTGAAGGGATTGAGCGCTTGCGAATTTCATCGATCGAGCCTAATTTATTGAAAAATGAAACCATAGAATTTGTATCTAAAAGCAGGACTTTTGTGCCTCATTTT
>JBIPNF010000083.1:0-9774 GCA_044373885.1 Flavobacterium sp.
AGCAAGGCTTTATGAGCAAAGGCTTCAGCACCAACGAATCCCTAAACAGAGCCTACCAAGTTATGGATTATGGCGTGATGAAACAAAGCTCGGTACTCACTTTCGTTGACATTTTTTATTACCTAGGCATCTTGTTTTTGCTGTGCATCCCGTTTGTAATGCTCATTAAGAAACGTAATTAGGCTTTTTTAACACATAAGAAACAAAAGTTTTTTTTTAAAAGGCTAAAGGAACAAAAGAATCCATAAATTACCGCAAATTCGCAAATTTTAAAGCTGTTTTTAATTTGCGAATTTGCGGTAAAATATCTTTTTTAATTACTTTATAATTTTGCTTTTACAAAACTTTATGCCTTTGTTTTTCTTTATTTCTTTTGTGGTGAAAAAACTACCTCGTGAAAACCAATTTTTCTTCCGTGGATAAATTAGCATCAAAAGAATATCCTTCATAATTAAACCCTTTCAAATCGTCAATCGTTTGGGCATTTGTATCAATAATATACCGCACCATCAAACCCCTGGCTTTTTTGGCAAAGAAACTAATCATTTTTAGTTTGCCGTCTTTATAATCTTTAAATTCTGGAGTAATCACAGGCACTTTCAACGCTTTTACATCTACTGCAGAGAAATATTCGGTACTTGCTAAATTCACAAACAATTCCCCCTTCGACAATGATTTGTTCAAAGCAGCAGTTATATCTTTCTTCCAAAATGTATACAGGTTTTTAGCAGCTCCAACACCCATTTTAGTACCCATTTCCAAGCGATACGGCTGGATTAAATCCAATGGTTTCAGCACGCCATACAATCCTGAAAGAATGCGCAACTTGCTTTGTAAATCTTCCAATTTGTCCAATGGAATCGTGTGAGAATCAATACCAGTATAGACTTCACCATCAAAGGCAAAGATTGCGGGACGTGCATTTTGGGGCGTAAAGGGTGTTTTCCAATCTTGGTTGCGTTGCCAATTCAAATCTGCCAATTTATCAGAAATATCCATTAAACCCGACAAATCTTTTGGCGAAAGTGTTTTCAAAACGCTATGAACTTGTCGTGCTTCCTTTAGAAACATAGCTTCCGAGTAAGTATCCGTTGACAAAGGCGTCTCAAAATCCAATGATTTAGCAGGCGAAATTACGATTTTCATAGTGTTTTTTATTGAATCTCAAAAGTACAAATTAGTATTAAAAATTACTAATGTAATGAAAATAGTTTTTTTTGGAAAATGTTCGAGGATTTTATAACAAATGGGGCATAGAAATAGCATATTGAAACTGAAATAAATTCAGATTAACAAATATGAAACTTGTTGATAACAAAGTCGGTTAAAACCTTAACAATAAAAAAAGTATAGGTACTTGAAATAATGATTTTATTGAATTTAATTTAATAAAAATGTTATCTTTGATTCATAAAATGAATTATTCTTTTATTATTTAGAAATTAAAAGGAATATTCAGATGAAAATACATAATTTAACCAATAAAAAAACATGAAAAAAATTACCCTATTATTTATTTACTTTTTGACTACAAATATTTATTCTCAATGGACTACAAATACTGCTTTGAATACGCAGGTAGTAAGTTCTAATTCGGATGATATTAAATCTGTTGGTACTTCAACAGGTAAAACATATGTGGTTTTTTGGAAAGTGGTTCCTAGTCCTACCAATTACGAATTGCGCCTTCAGGTTCTAGATCCTGATGGAAACAAACTTCTTGGTCAAGATGGAACTTTAGTGAGTAACACACTACCAATGAGTACTTCAACAGCTATTTCTAAAATTGCAATTGACAAAGAAGATAATTTATACATTGGCGTTACGGGCACTTCGGATGCTGGTGGTTACGGATTTAAAATGAATACTAACGGAACTCATCTTTGGAGCCCAAATGGTGTGAGCCTTGGAAGCGGATATTTAGTTACAATATTGCCATTAACTACAGGAGAAGCTGTATTGGCTTGGCTTGCAAATGGGCAAACATTGATGCGGAAATTTGATACTAGCGGTAATCCTATTTGGAGTGCCAATCAACAAGTTGCGTTTAGTTCTTCAGGAACAAAAGCACCTGGGGACCTTTTTGAACTTTCAGGAGGACAATTTATGTTGGTTTTTCACGTGGTTAGTTTTGGTATTAATTCAACGTTATACGCTCAAAAATATGACGCAGCTGGTAATCCACTGTGGGCAGCTCCAACGCAACTGTCTAATAAAGCAACTGCCTACAACTCCAGTTATAGTGGTACACAAGATGGTGACGTTGTTTACTATGGTTACAAAGGAAGTTCATCTAGCCGTTTTGATTCCTATTTACAGCGAATTAACGCTGATGGAACAACTCCATGGGGAATCAATGGAATGGATTTTGACGTGAATCAAACCAACTATGAAATGGATACAAAAATTGCTTTTTCGACTGGTTCACAGTATGTTTGGTCGATGTGTAATTATACAAATACTGCACAAAGTCAATATGGATTGTACCTTCAGAAATTCGATAAAACGACAGGAGCAAGATTATTTACGGATAATGCTAAAGTTATTTATGCCATTGGAACTAGTAATCAAATCAGTGGTGATTTAAGATTGATTGGAGATCAGCCTTTATTCTTGGTAAAAAGCGGAATGGATAACGGGGCAAGTCCAACCACACTAAATGCTTGTTTATTAAATACTATCGGAAATTTTGCGTGGGCTGGTGAAACCAAACCTATGGCAACTTTTGCAGCTAATAAAAGTAGAATTCATTTTAATAGACCAATAAGTGGAAAAGTAGTAGCCGTATTTGTTGAACAAAAAACAGCTGGAAGCGCACTTATTTATGCGCAAAATCTTTCTGACAATACCCTTTTATCGACTGAAAATTTTTCTATTGACAACGAAAACGTATCTTTTATTAATCCTATTCAAAATGAATTATCACTTCAATCTAAATCAATTATTAAAGAAATTGAAATTCACAATCTATTAGGACAAAAAATTAGTGAAAATAATAATGTCAATAGTATAGAATACAATATTGGTACTCAACAATGGAATTCAGGGATTTACATTCTAACCTTAAAAATGAATTCTGGAACTACCAAAAAAATAAAAATAATTAAAAACTAATTTTACATTCCTTCTTTTAAAATTAAACCTGTAATGAAAATTGCAGGTTTTTTTTAAGCAAAATGCAAAAAAGAATTAAAACTTAATAGGAGAATACTTCATCTTTTCGATTTCAGTCGGATTGCATCTATAACCCTTTGTGCCTTTCATTTTCTATTGTGCCTTTTGTGGTAAAACTTTAAAACTATTCACCCTCCTCTACCACTTCGTGGGATTTTGAGTAATTACGCCATTTTTCAATACATTCCTGCATGTCTTGTGGCAATTCAGTGTCAAAACGCATCATTTCTCCAGTAGTAGGATGAATAAAACCTAAAGTCTTCGCGTGCAACGCTTGACGCGGTAAAACCTTGAAACAATTATCTATAAATTGTTTGTATTTAGTGAACGTGGTTCCTTTCAAAATTAAATTTCCACCATAACGCTCATCATTAAAAATAGGATGCCCGATGTGTTTCATGTGAACGCGAATTTGGTGCGTTCTCCCTGTTTCCAAAATACAAGAAACCAACGTTACATAGCCAAAACGCTCTAGAACTTTATAATGAGTAACCGCATGTTTTCCAATGGTAGGGTCTTCAAAAACCGACATTTGCATTCTGTCTTTTACATGTCGGGCGATATTTCCTTCAATAGTTCCTTCATCCTCTTTGACAGTCCCCCAAACCATAGCAACATATTCTCTTTCGGACGTTTTAGCTTCAAATTGCTTGGCTAGGTGCGTCATTGCAGCTTCCGTTTTGGCAATTACCAAAAGTCCTGTAGTATCTTTATCAATTCGATGCACCAATCCTGGTCGTTCGCTGCTGTTCATTGGCAAATTATCAAAATGATACGCCAACGCATTCACTAAAGTCCCCGTATAATTTCCGTGTCCGGGATGTACTACAAAACCTGCTGGTTTGTTAATGAGCAACAATGTGTCGTCTTCATATACAATATCTAACGGAATATTTTCTGGATCTACACGATTTTCAAACGGTGGGTGCGTTAGCATTATCCGAACAATATCCAAAGGTTTTACTCTATAATTTGATTTTACTGGAACATCATTTACATAAATATCCCCAGCTGTAGCCGCATTTTGAATTTTATTTCGGGTAGCATTCGGAATCAAATTCATCAAAAATTTGTCAATTCTTAAAAGCAATTGCCCTTTGGGAACATCAAATCTAAAATGTTCAAATAATTCTTCGTCAATCTCGTCAATCTCTGTATTCTGATTATTGTTCATTCGGTGTTGCTGTGCTTAAACTGTCAGTTTGTTCTTCATATCCTACATTTCCATCGCCAAGAACCAAGTCAATTTTGGATGATTTAAAAATTTTATCTCCAGGATTCAATTTTTTTCCGTTGCAATGCATTTCCATAACCATGTCTTTTCCAAGGTACGGTTTATACGTAATTTCACCCTCTTCTAATCCCAACGATTTCAATGTTGGAACCGCTTGTCGGTATGTTTTTTCAATTAAATTCGGCATTCTCACCATCGTAAAACCAGAAGAATTTATCTTAATGTAAACCTTTCTGTTTTTCTTAACTCGAGCACCAGGAATAGGATCTTGCTCAACAACAGTGTGTTTTGGATAAGCAGGATTATAATCTACGCTGTCTAAAAGCACGTAATCCAAATTCAAATCATCCAACTTGTCTTCCACTTGTTCCTCGTTTAATTTACTTAGGTTTGGAACCGTAATTTCGTTCCCATGATCCGTCGTAAAAGTCAGCCAATGCATAAACAAATAGCCCAAAACAAACAATATTGTTAAAGCAACAAATACTTGTACTAAAAATAGTTTACTCTTTAGATAATCCTTAAAACTCATATACTTATATTTACTGCAAAGATATAAAAATAGTAAAGGTATTTCGTTTGAAAAAAAATGATAATTTTGTTAATTGTTATTTGAAGCTATTTCCAGCTGTCATTCCAATCCACGATATTGCTTCGTGCCTCACAATACCGTGGGATTTTCCCTTCCATCTGGGCTAGGGCTTTTGTTATAAAATTAAATTTAGTTATAAAATGAAAAATATTGCAATCATAATGGGAGGTTACTCCAGCGAATATAAAATATCATTAGTAAGCGGAAATGTTGTTTATCAATTCCTAGATAAAACCAAATTCACAGGCTTCCGAATTCACATTTTCAAAGAAAAATGGGTTTATGTAGATGCCAATGACACCGAATTCCCAATCGATAAAAACGATTTTTCAACAACGATAAACGGAACAAAAATTACTTTCGACTGCGTTTTCAATGCCATTCACGGAACACCAGGAGAAGACGGATTAATGCAAGCCTATTTCGAATTGCTAGAAATTCCTCAAACCTCCTGCGATTATTACCAAGCTGCATTAACGTTCAACAAACGCGATTTACTTTCCGTATTAAAACCCTACGGAATTAAAACCGCAATTTCCTATTATCTCAACAAAGGCGACCATTTTGACGCTAACGAAATCATCCAAAAAGTTGGTTTGCCTTGTTTTGTAAAACCTAATAAATCAGGCTCAAGCTTCGGAATATCAAAAGTTAAAACAACTGCCGAATTACCAATTGCCATTGAAGTTGCTTATAAAGAAGATAACGAAATCATCATCGAAAGCTTTCTTGACGGAACCGAAGTTTCTGTAGGCGTTATCAATTACAAAGGAACAATTACCGTTTTACCAATCACCGAAATAGTTTCCGAAAACGACTTCTTTGATTATGAAGCCAAATATTTAGGGAAATCGCAAGAAATTACGCCTGCCCGAATTTCAGACGAAATGACTGCAAAAGTGAGTATAATTGCAAAACGTGCTTACGAAGTTTTAAAAATGAAAGGTTTTTCAAGAAGCGAATTCATCATCGTAAATGGCGAACCGCACATGCTCGAAATGAACACCATTCCGGGTTTAACAACTGAAAGTTTAATTCCGCAGCAAGCAAAAGTAGCTGGAATTTCATTAGAAGATTTGTTTACCAATGCTATTGAATTGGCATTATAATTGATTTATAGGCGAAAAAAACTTTGCACCTCTGAATCTTTTTAAAAACCTCTGAACCTTTAAAAAAACTTATGAAAAAAGCCATATTTCCAGGATCATTTGATCCATTAACTTTAGGTCACGAAGATATTATTAAAAGAGCGATTTCATTATTTGATGAAATTGTAATTGCAATCGGAATCAATGCCGAAAAAAAATACATGTTCTCTTTAGACGAAAGAAAGCGATTTATAGAAGAAACTTTCAAAAACGAACCCAAAGTTACGGTAATAACATACGAAGGTTTAACCATCGATTTGTGTCACAGGCTAAAAGCCGATTTCATTCTCCGTGGACTTCGGAATCCCGCCGATTTTGAATTTGAGAAAGCAATAGCACATACCAATAGAAAACTCTCCAAAATTGAAACTGTTTTTCTATTAACTGCTGCTGGGACTTCTTATATCAGTTCAAGTATTGTGCGCGATGTAATACGAAATGGTGGAGAATATGAAATGTTGGTTCCCGATGCCGTTCGAGTGAAAAGATAAAATTATAAACGGATTATAAAGTGGTGAAAGCTTCAAAAAAATGTACTTTCGCACCTTAAATAAAGAATTAGATTATGGAAAGAGCATTAAACAAACGCAGCGATTCTAAATGTGAATTGTGCGCTGCAACAGAGAACTTAAAAGTATTTGCCGTTTTACCAACAAAAAAAGGAGGTGCTGACGAAAATATATTGGCTTGCAAAACGTGCATCGACCAAATAGAAAACCCAGGAACCGAAGATTTAAACCACTGGCGATGTCTAAACGACAGCATGTGGAACGAAAATGTAGCCGTTCAAGTAGTGGCGTGGAGAATGTTAAGTCGTTTGCGTGCAGCGGGTTGGCCAAAAGAATTGTTAGACATGATGTATTTTGATGAGGATACTTTAGCCTGGGCACAAGCTACTGGCGAAGGTGAAGAAGACGAAAACAAGATTGTTCACCGTGATGTAAATGGCGTTATTTTGGCTACTGGAGATTCAGTAGTTTTGATTAAAGATTTGAAAGTTAAGGGTTCTAGCATGGTTGCCAAACAAGGAACATCTGTTAGAAACATTCGATTAGACCACGAAAATGCTGAATATATTGAAGGTCGAGTTGACGGACAAACGATTGTGATTATCACGCAATATGTAAAGAAACTGTAGAATAGATTTTTAGACTTCTTAGATTTTTAGATTTGATAGCGAACGAATTGAGAATTTGCGATATCGGGAATTTGAGAATTTGTAAAAAAATAATACCTAATCAGTTAATGGTGTAATAGAAAGGCTTTAACGTTTTAAATATTAATAAAAAATGAAATACGTCATACTTTTGCTTTCTCTCAGTTTATTTACTAAATCTAATATGAAAAATATTTACACTTTCTCAACTCAAACAAACATCAAGGAATGGCGTATCGTTAACGATGATGTTATGGGTGGTCGTTCCAAATCTTCCTTGAAGATTTCTGATGCTGGACATGGACAATTTATAGGTCACGTTTCATTGGCAAACAACGGAGGATTTGCCTCGATACAATTGAACACCAATATAAAACTAGCAGAAGAAAAAAAGTTTGTAATTTTACGTGTTAAAGGAGATGGCAAGCGCTTCGAATTACGTTTGAAGGGTAACAATTCGCAGTATGAGTCATACGTGCACCCTTTCTCCACTTCGGGAGAATGGCAAATCCTTAAGTTAGCAATCAATGAATTTTATCCTCAGTTCCGAGGTCGTAAAATGAATATCCCGAATTTCAATTTTGAAAACATCGAACAATTGAGTTTTTTAATAGCCAATAGCCAAGAAGAAGACTTCGAATTATTGATTGATTGGATAGGTTTGGAATAAATCGAAAACTTCGAAAACACATTCTATTATAAAAAACAAAAACGTCCTGAGAAATCAAGACGTTTTTGTTTTTATATTCAGCTGTTTAATTTTCTAAAAGCTAAAACCCAACTACTCCTCCACTTTCTTAACTACTTTTCTAGCCACTTCAATTTTAAACTTCTTCCCTTTCATTTTTTCTTCCCGAATGTTATGCAATAAATCTTTGACTTTATTGAATTTTACGGCTGCAAACGAAATGAAATCTTTTACTTCAATTAATCCTAAATCGCCTTTTTCGAGTTTTCCTTTTTGAGAAAAGAAACCAACAATGTCAATTTTATTCAACTTATTTTTCTTTCCACCACTGATGTAAATGGTCTGAAATTCGGGAGGTTTTGGCAATGAAGTTGAATTTTCAACCTTCAAAACGTCCATTCCATAATCGATGTAGTCCATTTTTTTCTCGCTTTCGTGAGCGATAATATAAGCCGTTCCAGAAGCCAACATACGAGCGGTTCTTCCGTTTCTGTGCGTGAATTCGTCTTCTTTTGAAGGCAAATGATAATGAATTACGTGTTTCATTTCTGGAATATCCAATCCACGGGCAGCTAAATCGGTAGTGATCAAATAGCTTACACTCCCGTTTCTGAATTGAATTAAGGCGCGTTCGCGTTCGTCCTGATCCATTCCACCGTGATAATAGGTAGCATAAACTCCTTTTTCGTTTAATGTATCACTGATGCGTTCTGCGGCATCTCGGTGGTTGCAAAAAATCAATGCCGATTGCGATTTTAAAGAACAAATCAAATTGAACAAACTCCCTATTTTGTCTTTTTCTTTGGAAACGACTAATTTCATTGAAAGATTCGTGCGTTCTTCTTCGGTAGGAATATAATCTAAAATGGTTGGATTGATTACTCTTGTATATTTAGGAATTTCAATATCGGAAGTTGCCGAAACCAAAACGCGCTTGTTTAGTTTTGATAATTTCCCAATGATAAATGACATTTGCTCGTGGAAACCCAATTGCAAGGATTTGTCAAATTCATCCAAAACCAACGTTTGAATTTTATCCAAACGAAAAGTTCCTCTGTCAATATGATCGGCAATTCGTCCTGGAGTTCCTATTAAAACAGCTGGCGGATTGCTTAAATTCTTAATTTCTGTTTCGATAGAATGGCCACCGTAGCAGACATTTACTTTATAATCGGTTCCCATTTTTTTCCAAACTTGCTCGATTTGCAAAGCCAATTCTCGCGAAGGCACCAAAATCAAACATTGCACCGAAAGGAATTCAGGTTGCAACATTTCAAAAATTGGCAACAAGAAAGCCAATGTTTTTCCAGAACCTGTTGGTGATAATAACAAAATATTACTATCGCTAAGAATGGTTTCTTGCGCGGCAATTTGCATTTCGTTTAGGTTTTCGATGCCTAAATTGAGAAGTATATTATTGGAATGATGCTTATTTTTCATTTTGCAAAGGTAAAATGAATTATGAGTTATGAGTAATAAGTTACGAATTATTTAAATCTGAAAACGATAGGTTCATTATATTACTTTTTCCGCATGAGGGGTTGCAGTGAAAAGCCCACAGACAAGTGTAGCGAAGCGGAACTTGGCGAGGACTTGTAGCGGAAAACCCGACCCAAGCTGTAACGCAAGTGGAAGCTGGGTCATGCCCAAAAGAAAAAAAATATAATTTAGTTTACTTCTTGGAATAATAATTTGATGTTTTCGTAAGAATTTTTCAAAGCTTCTTGAATTTGTGTAGGATTTTTCCACTCTACTTTGTCGATTCCCTCGTCGATTTGACCT
>JBIPNF010000084.1:0-9768 GCA_044373885.1 Flavobacterium sp.
AGCTAAATAATTAAATAAGTTCTTACCAAGTGTTAAATAGAAGACATATCCGTGTGAAAGTGATGCAATCGATATATGCGATGCACCAAAATGGTTCAGATAGTATTGAAAAAGAAGAAAAATTCTTACTTTACAGTATTGATAATATTTTAGATTTATACCTAACAATGCTTTCTTCATTAATTGAAATTGGTAAAAAAGAAGCTGTTTTTATTGAGAAATCAAGTCAAAAACACATTACAACATCACAAGAGCGAAATCCCAATAAAAAATTTATAAACAATACCATTCTTCAGATTCTTTCTGAAAATAATTCTTTAAATATAGCTTTAGAAAATAGGAAAATTAATCATTGGGAATTAAATGAAGATTACATTCAAATTCTATTAGATAGCATAAAAAATAGTGGTTTATATGCCAAATATATGGCTAATACTGTAAATAATTTTGAAGAAGATAAGCAATTCATTCTTGATATTTTCACAGAATTGGTTGTTCCTAACGAAAAATTATACGAGTTTTTAGAAGATAACAAATTGACTTGGATTGATGATATTCCAGTTGTGAATACACAAATTATCAAACAATTGAAGCAAATTAAATCTGCGAAAGACGAAGCTTTTAGAGTTCCTAAATTATTTAAAGACCAAGAAGACCAGGAATTCGTTACTAATTTATTTAGAAAAACGATTCTTAATGAAAGAGAACTGGCAAAAGAATATGTTGATAAAACACCTAATTGGGATTCGGAACGTATCGCAGAAATTGATACAATTGTACTGAAAATGGCCATTTGCGAGTTTGTAAAATTCCCTTCAATTCCCGTAAAAGTAACAATTAACGAATATTTAGAAATAGCAAAAGAGTATTCTACTCCAAAAAGTAGTATTTTTATCAACGGAATTTTAGATAATTTGGTCAAAGAATTCGAGATTGATAATAAATTGAATAAAATCGGAAGAGGTTTAATGTAAAAATTTTCATATAATTATGATTAAAAAAGTTGTTTTAGCAGTTGTTATCGGTTCCTTTTTATCTTTGGGAGCATGTAAAAAGAAAGGTGATGCCAATACGGAGATGCAAAATTCTCCAATATCAAGTTCAGCTTCAATTGGAATTCCTGAGCAAGAAAAAAGAGTACTTCCTGCGGACGGAAAATATCCTGTAATGGCATTTGAAAAAACAGAATACGATTTTGGAACTATTGCTTCGGGTTCAGAAGTAAATTATTCCTTCCAATTCAAAAACACAGGAGAAGCCGATTTAATTATCACAAGAGCGGCGGGTTCTTGCGGTTGCACCATTCCAGAATATCCAAAAACACCAATTAAAGTTGGGGAATCTGCTAAAATTGATGTGTCATTTAATTCTGCCGGAAAACACGGAAAGCAACAAAAATCAGTTACAATTTTTACCAATACGAAGGCAGGAGTAGAATCATTATTAATCAAAGCTTCAATTAAAGAGTAATTAACATTTATAAATAAAAAAACAATTATGGAACAAATACAACAATTCTTACCGTTTATTTTAATGTTTGTGGTTATCTATTTCTTTATGATTAGACCACAACAAAAAAGAGCCAAACAAGAGAAAGAATTCGAAAGCGCTTTGAAAGTGGGTGACAAAATCATCACAAAAAGTGGTATTCATGGTAAAATTTCTGAATTAGCAGATACAACTGTTATTATTGAAACAATGGCAGGTAAATTGAAATTAGAACGCAATGCGTTGTCAATGGAAATGAGCGCTTCTTTAAACAAGAAATAAACTGATTATTTATACTAAAAAGCCCCAATTTGGGGCTTTTTGCTTTTAGATATCTATTTTTTAGTTTATGGGTTTTCGCCAATAACGATCAATAATTATTTTTTTACTTTTTCTTTGCTGAAATCCGTAGTTGCCGTTAATTGCGCAATTTTGATAATTACATCGGTTGCTTTTTGCATACTTTCAACAGGAACATATTCATATTTTCCATGGAAATTGTGACCACCAGCAAAAATATTCGGACACGGTAATCCCATATAGGACAATTGTGAACCGTCAGTTCCACCACGAATAGGCTTAATCAAAGGTTTAATCCCTAATTCTCGCATCGCTTTTTCGGCAATATCAACGATATATTTCACAGGCGTAACCTTTTCCTTCATATTGAAATATTGGTCTTTTACCTCTGCAATACAAATATCTGAACCAAATTGTTTGGCAAATTTCTTATTGATTTTTTTTGTAATAGCGTGAATTACTTCTTTGCGTTTTTTGAATTTACTGGCGCTATGATCTCGAATGATTAATTCTAAAACAGTTTCTTCAATGCTTCCATTCAAATGATGAACGTGGAAAAATCCTTCATAACCTTTTGTTTCTTGAGGCGTTTCTCCGCTCGGCAATTGGTTAATGAAATCATTAGCAATCAACATTGAATTAATCATTTTTCCTTTGGCATAACCGGGATGAACGCTTTTTCCTTTGAAAATAATTTTCGCACCTGCAGCATTAAAATTTTCATATTCTAATTCACCAATTTGACTTCCATCCATTGTATAAGCCCATTCGGCACCAAATTTAGCTACATCAAATTTATGAGCGCCACGACCAATTTCTTCGTCTGGAGTAAATCCAACTCTAATTTTTCCGTGCTTGATATCAGGATTTTTAACTAAGAATTCCATAGCCGTAACAATTTCTGTAATTCCCGCTTTATCATCAGCACCAAGCAAAGTCAAACCATCTGTTGTGATTAGTGTTTGCCCTTTATACAGTAATAAATCTTTGAAGTAATTTGGCGATAAAACAATATTTTGCTCTTTATTTAGAACGATATCTCCGCCGTCATAATTAGGAATTATTTGAGGATTTACATTGGCTCCCGTAAAATCCGGCGTGGTATCAAAATGAGAAACAAACCCAATTGTTGGAACTTCATGTGCTACATTACTTGGCAAAGTTGCCATTATATAGGCATTTTCATCAATTGTAACTTCTTCCAAACCAATTACTTTTAATTCTTCAACTAATTTATTTGCTAAAACCCACTGTTTTTCTGTACTTGGAGTTGTGTTTGAGTTTGGATCTGATTCAGTATCAATAATTACATAACTAATGAAACGGTCTATAATATGTTGCATAAAATTTCTTTTTAATGAGTCGCAAATATACAGATTATTTAGGAATTCATTAAAAGTCAATTGCCAAATATTAGAAGTTGAATTTCAAAATTTAAACGATTATTACCTCGGATTTATTTGAAATAATTCGGGATGATAAAAGTGTTTTACTTTTGATACAATCTGATTTAGTGTCATATATCCCGCAGTTTCAACCAATTTTATATTATTAGTATTGATTGAGCGATCTTCTAAAATTTTTTGTTCCAATTTCAATTTGGTGTCAGAAGGTCCAATAATATATAATTCGTCAGAATATTTAACCTGCATTAATACATCTTTCAGAAAATGATTGATTTCGGTTTTTCTTCTTTCCTCAAATTTTTTCTCGCTACTGCTATGATGAACCCCATCAAATGTACCTTTGTTTCCTTCATTTATATGGTAAACCCTATTTTCCACATCGGATTCTATTTCTGTAATTTTTTCTTTTTCGCCTTCCAATGTCACAATAATTGCTTTGGATAGATCAATCCAAATTCCTGTTTGTTTTTTCATTTTTTCTATTTTCATTTTATTTTATCCATTTTTCAATAACGATTCTTCATAAAATTCACTCTGAATTTCGAATTTATTCTGATCATTTTCAAATGTATTTTCGAAGGTTAATCGTGCCATCAGATAACTTACCGTTGATTCTGCACCTTGATTCAAATTGATGTTGGTTTCTTCCAATCCGTCAAAACAACCTCCCGTACACGGGTTGTAAATAATTTGATTCAAATGATTGTTTCCTAGAAACCAATTCATCGCATTTTTCATTTTGTGCTTGTACTTTTCTTCTCCAAAAACAGTATAAAATTTGCTTAAAGCAAGAATAGTATAAGAAACATCAATGGGTTGCTCGCCACCAATTTCAGGATTATTGGATGCTAATTGCGCGGGTCTTGCTCCTTTATGCAACCATGTTTTATTAGAAATCACCCGGATTCCATTTTCATTAAATGTCAATTTTAGTAAAAAATCAAAGGACGATTTTGCAATTTCTTTGTAAACGATTTCACCAGTTGCCAACCAAGCACATAATAAAGCCTCCGACAAAATACTGTTGGCATACGTAAGATAACTTTCAAACCAATGCCATTCTTCATCCGATTCATGTCGGTACATTTGCACCAATCGATTGGCTAATTCTGTGATCAATTCGATATCTTGTTTTGATTTACTTCTTTTTGAACGGTAGTACAATCCTTTGATAATGAATGCCATTGCTCGTGTAGAATGAATTTTATTGATGCTTTTAACAGCCATTTTCAAAATTGCCTCTGCTTCAAAAACCATTTGTTCAGGAAGTAAATCGCCACAATATACAAGGTATCCTAAAGCCCAAATTGCACGTCCATTTGCATCAGCGAGATTGGTTGAATTATTTTGTTTGGTAAATTTTTCATCCTCATCAACATAGTTTAAAAAATAGCCTTCTGGTTGCAAACAAAATTTTATGAAATTGAAATAAATTGAAATGAGATCAATCGCTTTTTTGTCGTTTGTAAGTTCTAAATACTGACAGATAGCAACCAAAGCCCTTGCATTGTCATCTAAAGTATAACCGGAATCAATGTCGGGATGGTTCAATTTTGAAAACTGAATCATTCCAAAATCAGTTGTTAATTTTTTAATATGACTTAGATTAATTTCTGGGATTGAATAGTTCAAAAGAGCTAATTTATCACCCATTTTTTCAAATAATTTCGCATGTGCAATCGCTGCATTTTCCCAAGAAGTTGGTGCCATTTTATGCAACCCATTTAAACTATTGTTATTTCTTAAATTGTCGTCTGCCAATAATTTATTAACGGCTGCAGCCAATTGAGGAGCATTTTCAAAATCAAAATTCAGCCCACTTCCATGTAAAACCTCATTTACATGTGGAATTGGTGTTGAAACTATGGAGCAACCGCAGCTTATTGCGTAAGCAAATGTGCCACTAACAGTCTGATTCGGATTTTTTGAAGTAAATAAATAAATATCTGTAAGTTGTAAATATTCCAATAAATCTTTCAAAGGCAAAAATGAATTTATAAATTGAACGTGATTTTCCAGCCCTAAAAGTTTCACTTGTTCCACTAAATTATTTCTATAAATTTCACCTTCCTCTTTTACTACCGTTGGATGTGTTTTTCCAATAATCAAAAACAGCACATCAGGATTTTGAGCAATAATTTCAGGTAATGCGCTCAAGGAAGTTTCTATGTTTTTTCCCGAACTCAATAATCCAAATGTTGAAAGTATCTTTTTTTGAGAAAAACCATATTTTTCTTTTAGAAAATCACGGTCTAAGTGTTGCACCAAATGTGTTCCATGGGGAATAACCTCAATTTTATTTAATGGAATTTCATAGTCAATTGCCAATAGTTTTGATGAAAAATGCGTCATCACAACAATATAATCCGAGGCATAAGAAAGTTGTTGTACTTTTAATTTGAATGCTGCATCAGGATTTGGCAAAACGGTGTGAAATACTATAGCAATAGGTTTTGTGATAGTATTTAAAAATTGTGTAAATGCCAATTCATTGTTTTTAAACAGTCCAAATTCATGTTGAATCATTACTATTTGAATGGCGTTATTACTATTTATTTTGGCTGCAAGTTTCACAAATTCCTCTTCATGGTCCGTATCGAGAATATATTTAATAGTATTAGCATATTGGTGTTTTACATTATCCGATTCAACGGGACAAATTTCAATTTTAAACGAACGATTAAATTTGTTTTCCATTGCTTTTATTAAATCTTCGGAATAGGTTGCAATACCGCATTCTCTTGGAGTGCAGGAGGATATAAAAAGAATTTCGGGTATGTTAGTATCGGTTTCAAGAAAATGTATTTTACTCTTAGATTTCATAATTTGGTTTTCTATGGATAAAGGATTGGAACAGATTACGGAGTTAATTTCATTTTTCATCGGGCGTTTTATTTAGCAAAAGCTCTTTAATTAGTTCAGAAAAACTGACCGATGCGCATCCAATATATTTGTCAGCAGCACCATAATAAATGTATAAAGTATCATCAAATAGGGCAGTGCCTGTTGGAAAAACCACATTATCAACCACTCCGTGAACTTCCCATTCGTATTCAGGTTCGAATAATGCATACGGCAATCTGGCGATTTCTTTTTGTGGATTATGCAAATCGAGTAGGGCGGCACAAGCTGAATAAACATAGCCTTCGGGCGTATCGTGAACCCCATGGTATATCAAAAGCCAACCTTCATCTGTTTCAATTGGTGGGCAACCACCTCCGATATAACTGGCCTCAAAGGCTTCGTGAACAGGATCCATGACGATGTGTTTGTGCATGTTTAGAAAATAATCTTCCCAGAACAAATCGGTTAAATCGCTCAATTCATATACGCCTACAATTTGAATTCCTGGGCGAATGCGATGTAAGAAAAAGAGTTTTCCATTGATTCTACGAGGAAAAAAAATGACGTTTTTATCCCATAGAAATACATTTTCTTCAGGTTTGAAATGGCGTACATGCCGAAAATACTTTGGATTTACTTCTCCTGAACATTCTGCAAGAAACTTAAATCTATCGTATGGAATTTGAGGAACAACTAATCCGTTTCTTTCGAAATGTTCCAAATCATGAGATGTTGCTAAGGCGCCAAGCGCATTAATTCCATCATAAGCAGTATACGTCAAATAATGTAAATCGTTGATTTTTACAATTCTAGGGTCTTCAACTCCTTGCGATTCATACTCAAAATGCGGCACTAAAACGGGAGTATTTCTTCTATTTTTTATAGTTAAAGGCCCGTCTAATTCGCAATATCCAATAGAGGAATAATTACCAGTTCTAACGGCTCTGTAGAATATATGAACGGTGTTTCCTTCTTTTATAACTGCGGGATTCAACACGCCTTCATCTTCAAAACCAAGTTCGGTTTTGGTTAGAATAATCCCTTCTTTTTTTACAGTAATCATAAGTATTTGATTTAGAATTGTATGTGTTTCTTTCTCAAATATATTTGAATTATTTCTCAGCCGCTATTAATATCGATGTACTGCATTGATTTCCATATTAATGGTTTTTTCCTTTAAATGGTTAATCGGTTATTTGTTGATTCATTAATTTGAGGTTTGTAAAAATTAGAATGGATTGTTATTTTACCGCAAATTACTTCGTCAATTCGCTTTGCTCGGGTCGCAAATTTTTAAAGTTTGTTTTATTTGTGTCCTGAGCGTAATCACCAGGTGAAGTAATTTTTCGGTTATTGTAAGTATTTTTTCACTATTTTTACTGAAATACAAACCAAATGAAAATAAAATTTCTTCACATAATTTTCCTAGTACCCATTTTTAGCTTCTCCCAATCTTTCCAATGGATAAAAGACGGAGGTAGTGCTGAAAACCTGGGAACAAATGATTACGAGCAAGTATACAGCATTGCAACTGATAGTGAAAAAAATATTTATGTTCTATCAAAGGTGGGCATGAGTAATCTAAATGTAGATGGCCATCCTAAAACCAATTATGACAATCCCAGTTATACACCAACTGATATTGTTTTGGCAAGTTTTACCTGTAATGGTACCTACCGTTGGAGTAAAATAATAGGGGGAGGAGATAGAGAGGAGATTAGTGCTGTTCAAGTCGATTCGCAGGACAATGTCTATATTGCAGGAAGAATACTATCATGTGATAATGGCACAGGACTTTACCCGTATCCTTCAAGAATTGATAATGACTATACTTTTTCTAATTCTGTTAGTGCTTGCTCCTATTTATTCTTAGCTAAATTTAATAAAAACGGAATATTACAATATGTGAAACGACCTGAACCAAATTTAACTGGTAGCCCTTCTTTTGCTTCTTATGGTTTTGAATTGCAAAATGACATAATATATTGGTTTGTTTGGTTGCAACCTGGTACCTATGCAGATGGAGCTTTAATTAACTCCAATACGGATCCTGAAACACCTTATGTTTTAAAATATAATACAAATGGTTCATTCATCGGAGGGAATCAATTGGGTACTTTTCAATTTTTTGGTGATGTTAGTTTTACGAAATACTATCGTAATCCCTATAATGGCAATTACTACATGGCTTGTGCTAAAACTAGTTCATTTGATACTTTTACCATTAACGGTCAACCAGTGGTCAATTCAGCTGCTTTAGTTTGTTATGACAACAATGGAAATTTATTATGGAAGAGAGAAAATAATAATAATAATGCTAACTACATGAAGTTTTATGATCTTGATTTTGATCCACAAAACAACATCTATATCGCAGGAACAATGGGAGGTAATAATGTAAATAGTTTTATTGGCTATTCCATCCCGATATTAAACTCACCAGCCTTTGTCATGAAAGTCGATGCTACTGCCAGCAACTTATTATGGGCTTCTCATCATAATACTTTAGTTACTGCTGGCTATGGTGCTTTAGTTTACAATGGTAGTGAGGTTGCTTTCACGGGTTGGTGCGCAGGAACTAATTTTACTTGGGGAAGCCAATCTATAAATGTTACAGCAACAAATGAAGGACAAGATGTCCTGTTGGCCCGTTTTAATAGTACAACTGGAGCGTGTTTAAGTCTAAATAATATACGCAGTACAGTGGGTTCTACCGATAGAGGTACAGCCTTGGCTGTTGATGCATCTGGAGATTACATAGTTGGAGGTGGTTTTGCAGCAACCCTTTATGATACAAATAATAATACAGTGGTCAATGAAGGGGGTACCACTGATTTTTTTATCGCAAAATTTGCTACACAAGCATGTTCCCCATTAAGTACTACTACTTTTGAAGAAACCACTATAAAGGTATATCCAAACCCAGTAGTAAATGAAGTAACAGTGCCAGTCGAAGAAAATGCGAGCTATACACTATATTCAATTACAGGACAAACAGTAAAACAAGGAAAACTAACAAAAGTAAACAATTCAATTGGCATGCATAACTTGTCAAAAGGATACTATTTATTGAAAGTTACAAACGATAACGGAAATTCACAAAATTTTAAAGTCTTAAAAGAGTAGCCAAAAAGGAAATAATCGTATTTACTTAAAATGCGATTAAATGGTTGAATTTTTTTGTTCATGGGATTGCCATAGACATTTTTTTACTAAAGAACGAAAAGAAAAAACAGTATGAAAAAATCAATATGCAGCTTTAAAATACTAATGTCTTTTGCCTTTTGCATAGTACCTATTTTTAGCTTCTCCCAATCTTTCCAATGGATAAAAGATGGAGGTAGTGCTGAAAACCTTGGAACCAACAATTACGAGCAAGTATATAGCATTGCAACTGATAGTGAAAAAAATATTTATGTTCTATCAAAGGTGGGCATGAGTAATCTAAATGTAGATGGCCATCCTAAAACCAATTATGACTATCCCAGTTCTACTCCCGCTGATGTTGTTTTGGCAAGTTTTACCTGTAATGGCACCTACCGTTGGAGTAAAATTATTGGAGGGGGTAATACTGAGGATATAAGTGCTGTTCAAGTCGATTCACAGGACAATGTGTATATTGCGGGTAAAATGGCAACGTGTAACGACGGCAGTGCCTTACAGCCTTATCCAGGTAGAATCGAAAACGATTATGCTTTTACCAACTCAACAACAGCTTGTAACATAATTT
>JBIPNF010000287.1:0-2770 GCA_044373885.1 Flavobacterium sp.
CACATTGCACTTTTTTAAAGTAATTTTGCGCAACACAACAATAACTACAAAAAATGATTCACTTCTTCGGAAACCAGACCAATACGGTTTTTGCTGTTCAATCGCAAAACGAACTTTCTGCCCAAGATATCTCAAAATTAAACTGGCTTTTTGGCAATTCAAATAAAATAGAAAAATCCGTTCTAAATACAATTGGAACGGATTTTTTTATTGGACCGCGCGCCACAATGATAACCCCTTGGAGCACCAATGCCGTTGAAATTTCTCAAAATATGGGGGTTTCGGGAGTCATTAGAATTGAAGAATTCCAAAAAGTAGTTTCCGATTTTACTGATTTTGATCCGATGCTATCTCAAAAATATATTGAATTAAATCAGGATATTTTTACGATAAATATTCAACCAGAAGCTATTCTTGAAATTGATGATATTGCAAGTTATAATAAATCAGAAGGTTTGGCTTTAAATCAAGAAGAAGTTGATTATTTAGATGCGCTATCCATAAAAATTGGACGAAAACTAACCGATTCTGAAGTTTTTGGTTTTTCACAAGCAAATTCAGAACACTGCCGTCATAAAATTTTCAACGGAACATTTGTAATTGATGGAGAAGAAATGCCTTCTTCCCTATTCAAATTAATTAAGAAAACTTCTGCTGAAAATCCAAACGATATTGTTTCTGCTTACAAAGACAACGTAGCGTTTGTAAAAGGACCACGAGTACAACAATTTGCACCAAAAAGTGCTGATAAACCTGATTTTTACGAAACGAAAGATTTCGATTCTGTAATTTCATTAAAAGCAGAAACTCATAATTTCCCAACCACTGTTGAGCCATTTAATGGTGCGGCAACAGGTTCTGGAGGAGAAATTCGTGATCGATTAGCAGGTGGACAAGGTTCTTTGCCATTGGCTGGAACAGCAGTTTATATGACTTCCTATTCTCGTTTATCTGAAAATAAACCTTGGGAAAATGGAATGGAAGAAAGAAAATGGCTGTACCAAACCCCGATGGATATTTTAATAAAAGCATCCAATGGCGCTTCTGATTTTGGAAATAAATTCGGACAACCCTTAATTACAGGTTCTGTCTTAACATTTGAACATGATGAAAATAATCGTAAATTAGGATACGACAAAGTCATTATGCAAGCGGGTGGAATTGGTTACGGAAAATTAGACCAAGCCATTAAGAAAAAACCAAAAGCAGGTGATAAAATCGTTATTTTGGGTGGCGACAATTATAGAATTGGAATGGGTGGAGCAGCAGTTTCATCAGCAGATACAGGAGCTTTTAGTACTGGAATTGAGTTGAATGCCATTCAACGCTCGAATCCAGAAATGCAAAAAAGAGCGGCAAATGCCATTCGTGGATTGGTTGAAAGCGACTTAAATCCAATTGTTTCCATTCACGATCACGGAGCTGGAGGACATTTGAATTGTCTTTCAGAATTAATTGAGGAAACGGGAGGCTTAATTGATTTAGACAAATTGCCAATTGGAGATCCAACGCTTTCTGCAAAGGAAATTATTGGGAACGAATCTCAAGAAAGAATGGGATTGGTAATTGCTCCAAAAGACATTGAATTACTACAAAAAATAGCCGACAGAGAACGTTCGCCAATGTACCAAGTTGGTGATGTTACCGATAATAATCGCTTTACATTTGAATCCAAAACTACAGGCCAAAAACCAATGGATTTTGCATTAGAAGATTTCTTCGGAAGTTCGCCAAAAACAGTAATTACAGATATAACAGTTAATACAAATTATTCTGAATTAAGTTATTCACAAGATAAAATTACGACCTATTTAGAGCAAGTTTTACAATTAGAAGCTGTTGCATGTAAAGATTGGCTGACCAATAAAGTCGATCGTTGTGTAGGTGGAAAAGTAGCCAAACAACAATGTGTAGGTCCGTTGCAATTGCCATTAAATAATTGCGGCGTAATGGCTTTAGATTATTTGGGAAAAGAAGGAATTGCAACTTCTATTGGACATGCACCAGTTGCGTCATTGATTGACCCGATTGCGGGAACAAGAACAGCGATTGCAGAAGCGTTATCAAATATTGTTTGGGCACCAATAAAAGACGGAATGAACGGACTTTCGTTGTCTGCCAATTGGATGTGGGCGTGTAAAAACGAAGGCGAAGATGCTCGTTTGTATGCTGCTGTAAAAAGTTGTTCGGATTTTGCAATCGAATTGGGCATCAATATTCCAACAGGAAAAGATTCACTTTCGATGAAACAGAAATATCCAAATGACGAAGTAATTGCGCCCGGAACGGTAATTATTTCAGCGGGTGGAAATTGTATTGATATTAAAAAAGTAGTAGAGCCCGTTTTGCAAAAAGACGGTGGTTCTATTTATTACATCAATCTATCACAAGATACGTATAAATTGGGTGGAACGTCATTTGCTCAAATATTGAATACTATTGGAACTGAAACTCCAACAATAAAGGATTCAAAATTCTTCAAAAAGGCATTCAATTCAATTCAAGAATTAATTTTAGACGACCAAATTATAGCAGGACACGATATAGGAAGTGGTGGTTTGATTACCACTTTATTAGAAATGTGTTTTGCAGATATCAACTTGGGAGCTACGATTGATTTCTCAATGTTTGAAGAAAAGGACTTAATTAAAATTTTATTTTCAGAAAATATCGGAATTGTTTTCCAAGCAAAAAATGATGCTGTTATTGAAAGTAAATTGAACTCAAACAATGTCACTTTCCATAAATTAGGAAAAGTTACTAATGAAGC
>JBIPNF010000288.1:0-2764 GCA_044373885.1 Flavobacterium sp.
ATCTAATTTTAAAGTAGCATTTACAATTTCGTCAGAAACTACATAGGATTCCCCAGTAATTGAAGTTTCAATTGGAATTGTATTGTCTTTGGTTTCAATGATATATTGCGCTTCTTCATACGCAAATCGCTGGTCAGAATAAATCACGGTTCTTCCAAACCAATTGTTCACAACTTCCGCTTTTTCGGTAATTTCAAAAATAGCAGAAAACGTATATTTTTCTTCATTTGGACGTAAAGAACACGCAAAATTTGATAAAACTTCAGGTAACATTGGTACGACTCTATCTACTAAATAAACAGAAGTTGCCCTTTGGTAGGCTTCATCATCTAAAATGGTTCCTTCTTCTAAATAATAGGAAACATCAGCAATATGGATTCCAATTTCATAGTTTCCATTTTCTAATTTTTTAAATGACAACGCATCATCAAAATCTTTTGCATCTTTTGGATCGATTGTAAAAGTCAATGTATCACGCATGTCTCGTCGCTTTGCAATTTCGCTTTCTTGAATTGAAGTATCAATTTTTTGTGCATACACTTCAACTTCCAATGGAAATTCTGCGGGTAAACCATATTCTGCTAAAATAGCGTGAATTTCAGTATTATGTTCACCTGGTTTTCCTAGAACTTTTATTACCGAACCAAACGGACTGTCCGCTCTTATTGGCCAATCTTCGATGTGAACTAAAACTACATCTCCGTTTTCAGCATCTCCTAATTTATCTTTTGAAATAAAAATATCGGTGTACATTTTTGGATTTGCAGTCGATACAAAGGCAAAATTCTTCTGAATATCTATTACCCCTACAAAATCAGTTTTCTTTCTTTCTATAACTTCTATAACTTCTCCTTCAGCACGTTTGCCTTTTCGTCTGTTATACACATACACTTTAACGGTATCACCGTCTAAAGCGTGGTTTAAATTATTAGTTGGAATAAACACATCTTCTTCAAAATCTGTACAAACAAAATAAGCGGTTTTTCTTCCCGTCATATCAATTTTACCTTCGTAATAATCTTTACTTGCTTCCACAACTAAATATTTTCCAGGTTCCACTTCGTCTATCTTTTTTTGGGCTGTAAGAATCTTCAAATCTTTAATAATTTGATTTCTACTTTGTGTATCGTCTAATTCTAATTTTGCTCCTATTTGCTTATAATTGAATGCTTTATTGGCATTTTGTGCTAATATTTTTACTATTTTATCTGTTAAATCAGCTTGTTTTTTGACTGGTTTTCTTAGTCTTTTGCTCATAATTCTTTTCTTAAAAGTTGAAATTTACAAAATAGTTAGCAGTTGTTTGTTGATAAGTCTGAGTTTTAAAGAAAATATAACTTTTAAAAACTTAATTCTAATACCAATTCTATTCGTAGTACCTTTATAAAAAATACATAAAAATGGAAGAATTTGTAACAATTGCAACCTTTAATTTTCCTCACGAAATTATCGTGTTAAAATCTATCTTACAGAACGAAGGAATTTCATTTTTCTTTCAAAATGAAACTTTAGTTTCTGTTAATCCATTAGCAAGTTACGCTTACGGTGGAATTCAATTAAAAATTCATCCTAACGATTTTGAAACTGTACAAAATATATTAGACGAATTGAAAAACAATTTAAATATAGTTTAAATACCTTTTAAAGTTTTAATTTCTCAAATGTTATCAACAGATATATAATACAATAAAAAGAAAATTAAAATTAAATTTATTTTTTAATGGTTATTATAGCATGTTAATAGCTACAATAAATTTATTTTTTTAAGTATTGTTTTTAAGTTATAATTATTTACAAGAAGTTATAAACATACTTATTTTTATCTAAAGAGTTTTAAAATAAGACTTTCTAATTTTTAATTAACAACGGTTAATAATATTAAAAAGATACTTTTTGTAAATAAATTTAAATTTATAAATTGTTAATAAAACACAATTTTATAGCGATAACTTTTCTAAAAATTTACCAAACTAAATTTGTTTTATTCAATCCAATTTTTGATTACGAATTAATACAATACAACCTAAAAATAGTTGTAAAAATCTATTTAAAGTTATGAACACAAATTGTTAAATTAAGGTTAACTGATTATCAATTACTTAAGAATTGTTATTAACATTACTGTATTTTAACATTTTTGGTATAATAAATTTAAAGTAAAAAACAGAACTAATTGATTTTCAAGTTGTTTATAATTTATGTAATTAAAAAAATAATGGAATGGTAATCTCTATTTTCTTTTGGTAAATTTGTAACGAAAATACAAACATTATAACTATGAAAATTTCTATCGGAAACGACCACGCAGGACCAGAATATAAAAAAGCAATTGTTGAAATGCTCAAGGCAAATGGTTATGAAGTTACCAATTACGGAACCGATTCGGGAGATAGTGTAGATTATCCTGATTTTGCACATCCTGTTGCATTAGATGTTGAAACTAAAAAAGCTGATTTTGGTATTATTATTTGTGGAAGCGGAAACGGAATTGCAATGTCGGCCAATAAACACCAAGGAATTCGAGCAGCTTTATGTTGGATGAAAGAAATTGCAGTTTTAGCACGACAACATAACGATGCTAACATTATAAGTATTCCCGCTCGTTATACTTCTATTCCACAAGCTGTAGAAATGGTTCAAACTTTTCTAAATACTGATTTTGAAGGCGGAAGGCACCAAAACAGAGTGGATAAAATTAGCTGTTAATTTAAAAATTTCTTTCTTTTTAGCCACAGATTCACATGTTTTTAAATTATTTTAATCA
>JBIPNF010000289.1:0-2757 GCA_044373885.1 Flavobacterium sp.
CTGCAAAGATTAATCTAGAATCTACAACAGTACCTGTGATACCACCTTTGGATAATGGATAAATTCCAAGCACTTCATTAGCTCTATTTAGCAGCAATATTTTAAACTCTTCTTGCAATTCAATTGTATCTAAATCCCATAAGGATAAAAGCACCTCAAATGCTTTGTTTACACTAGTAATTTTTATTTTAGGAGTACTGGTAGTACTGTAAGACACTTTTATTTCTGCTACTTCTTTAGGTATTGAATGGATTTCTGTTGTCATTTTTCTTAAGGTTAAAAACAAAAAATGTCCAAAATTTATATTGTACTATATAGATAGCTTATAAATTTTGGACAAAATTAGATTTGGTTAATGAACTAACTGACCATTAGTTGAGAATGAATTGCCAACAGGGGCTTTAGACATAAACTCTTCAATGGTAGTGTTACTCTTCTCAGGAGAATAGGTAGGAGTTTCCTGCTCTACATATTCAAATCTGTGTGAAAGTGTAATGATTTCTCCTGTATCCTTAATGGTATAGGAGTAGTCTTCGCAAACCACTTTTTTAACAGATCCTGGCAGTTCTGTTCCAATTAATGATATGCAAGTTGCTTCATCAAATGTGCAGGACATTGATGCTTTTCTTGCAGTCATATAATTCTTTCCTGTTTCTTGGGATTTTACTATTTCAACCCCGCCTTGTAATTCTAGAGTAAAGAATTCTTTTCCTTCCTCTGTTGTTCTTTTTTGATAGTTTACAATTCTTACCATTTTTTTTCTTGTTTTTGAGTTAAACATTTTAGTAACAAAACAATATTTTCTCTGGAGCAACACTTAGCTTTCACCTTAAGTAATTATTTCCAGCCAGAATTTATTGTTTAACACAACACCGGAGGGGGTGTTGTAATCACTCAGCATTAGTGGGGGTTTTGAGATAGGGGAGTATATACGTTTATTAAGGTTGTCAAAAAATTTAAAATATTTTTAACCATTTGTGTTTAAATGACATTAAATCCGATTTTTTCATTAAAAAACACAAATATCTTTCTTACGTTTTTTGGTTATCCTGCCTATCCTTTTCATTTGCGTTCTTTTTCTTTAAGTTGCTTTTTTGTATGTTTGTATTTGATTAGAGAATTTCTGATAAAAAAACAGGGCTTTTAATCAATTTTTTTATCCAGAAAATTCAAAAAAAATAGTTTTTTTAAATAGAAACAACATGAAAAAAATCATCCTTTTTGTAATCATCCTTTTTAGCATAATAGTCTCCAATGCTCAAGTAGTTTCTACATTTGCTGGGGCTAGTCAAGGATATGTGGATGGCACA
The DNA here is from genome assembly GCA_044373885.1 of Flavobacterium sp. Lineage (GTDB taxonomy): Bacteria > Bacteroidota > Bacteroidia > Flavobacteriales > Flavobacteriaceae > Flavobacterium. The sequence continues at coordinate 1,311 of JBIPNF010000289.1, forward strand.
GGCACCGCAGCTCGATTTTATGGGCCTAGAGGGGTTTGCATTGACGCTTCAGGGAATTTATTTGTTGCTGATTATTATAACAATACAATTAGAAAAATTACATCAAATAAAGTTGTTACCACATATGCTGGATCAACATCTTCTTCATTAGTTTAGTATCCTTATGCTATTTGCAATGATACTTTTGGAAATATTTATTTTTCTACAACTGATCACAGAATAAGAAAAATATCACCAACTGGTACAATTTCTACATTAGCAGGTTCAAGCACCTCTGGTTATGCAGACGGCACAGGGACATCCGCTAAATTTTTTGCTCCTACTGGAATTTGTACGGATGTCATAGGTAATGTTTATGTTGCTGATACTTTTAATAATAGAATTAGAAAAATAACTCCAGCGGGAGTGGTTACAACACTCGCAGGTTCTACTCAAGGATATGCAGATGGTAATGGTATCGCTGCTTTATTTTATGAACCTAGAGGAGTTTGTAGTGATGCTTTAGGTTATATATATGTCACTGATAAATATAATAATAAAATTAGAAAAATTACTCCGACAGGTTTAGTTACTACACTAGCGTCTTCTAATGTTAATAACCCTGATGGTATTTGTATAGATATTTCTGGAAATTTGTATGTTACTGAAACAGATTATGCTTTGTTGAAAAAAATCACTCCAAGCGGTATAGTAACTACTATAGCGGGTTCATCATCAGGAGGAGGTTATGTTGACGGTACAGGTGATAATGCTAAATTTTTTAACCCTTCAGGACTTTGTATGGATACATCCGGTAATGTATTCATTGCCGATGCAGGTAATAATAGAATAAGAAAAATGATAATTTGCGATGCTTCAAATAGTCCTATTGTTAATATAACCACTTCTAATTCATTTATTTGCGCGGGTCAAAGTGTAACTTTATCTGCTTCTGGTGGTGGTTCATATTTATGGAGCAATGGAAGCCTTTTAAATTCAATAACGATTAGTCCATCCTCAACAACAACATATACCGTTACAGCCACAAATACTTATGGTTGTTCTACAATTGCGTCTAAAACTGTTATTGTAAATTCTTTACCAGTAATATCTATAACTAATTCATTACCTATTATATGTTCAGGTCAAAACGTAACACTAACTGCTAGCGGAGCTTCAACTTATACTTGGAATAATGGAACTATTGGTTCGACTGTAGTTGTTAATCCTTCAATAAACACAACTTACACAGTTACTGGAACAGATACAAATGGCTGTACAGCCACTGCAAACAAAATAGTAAATGTCTTTTCCACACCTTCTACAAGTATCTCCGCCGATGGTTTTATTGCAACCAGTACTACAATCACTAACGGCAGTTCCGTTCAACTACAACTTAATGGCACCTTAAACGCTCAACCTAATATTCAATGGACTCCAGCTACAGCCATAAGTTCAGCCACGGTTT
>JBIPNF010000085.1:0-9681 GCA_044373885.1 Flavobacterium sp.
GGTTTAATATGTGTGATTTTGTTTACTCTTATTTTGAAGAACATGAAAAACAAACAATTAATTCCCGCAATAATTGAATAGTAGTAATTATTTTTTCTGTACCAACACAAAATAAAATTGCATGTTATTTGAAATAAATCGAATAAAATTGAACTAAAAGAAATAAATCGCTACTCAATACTAGAATGATTGGACTAATTAGAAATTATTATTAGTATACTAAAAAACCAATCGTTCTAAAGTTTCTAAAACGTAACTGTGCATCACTTCTCGGTAATCCAAATGGGTTACGATTCGCAATTTTCCGTGTCCCATTGAACTAATGGATATTCCTTTCTGTTTTAGGTTTTCCATCAATAGGTTTTCATCTATTGAAGGCTGTACCGAAAATATCAAGATATTAGTTTCTACAGGTTCTACTTTGGCAACCCAAGGTAATTTTTGAAGTGCGATTCCCAATTCTTTGGCGCGTCGGTGGTCTTCGGACAAGCGTTCGATATTGTTGTCTATAGCATACAAACCAGCTGCCGCTAAATAACCCACTTGTCGCATTCCTCCGCCAAGTATCTTTCTTATTCTTAGTGCTCTGTGTATCGTAGCTTTATCGGATAGTAGAAGTGAACCAATTGGGGCTCCCAACCCTTTTGACAAGCAAACCGAAATGGTATGAAACACTGTTCCATATTCTTTCGGATTATCATTGGTAGCAACCAAAGCATTCCAAATACGCGCACCGTCCAAATGAAATTTTAAGTTATTGGCATCGCAAACTTGGCGTATTTTTCTGAATTCTTCAAAATTATAACAGGCTCCACCACCCTTATTAGTGGTGTTTTCAACACATACCAAACTCGTTAGCGGACTATGATAAAATTCAGGATTATTAATTGCACCCGCAACTTGATCGGCAGTTATCATCCCACGATTACCATCTAACAAACAACAAGAGACGCCGCTGTTAAAGGAAACGCCGCCTCCTTCGTAATTATAAACATGTGCCCATTTATCAGCAATTAATTGCTCACCTGGCTGCGTGTGCAGTTTAATAGCCGTTTGATTGGCCATAGTTCCAGAGGGAAAAAAAAGAGCTGCTTCCATTCCGAAAAATTCGGCAACTTTGGCTTCTAATTCGATGACGGTTGGGTCTTGTTTGTATACATCATCCCCAACTTCAGCCTGAAACATAAAACGTAACATTTCCTGTGTGGGTTTTGTAACAGTGTCACTCACTAAATTAATTTCCATATCTTGATTATTATATTCAATACGATTAAACCAATCCTTGTCGCTTCGTAAAATTTTCTTATTTTTGCTTTACAAAATTAATATAATTTATGACAACTACCGAACAAATTAAAGGTATTGTAGAGCGCCTTGGTGCGTTGAGGAGGTATCTTTGACGTTGATGCCAAATTAATTGAAATTACCAACGAAGAAGAAAAAACACTAGCTCCCGATTTTTGGAATAATCCAAAGGAGGCCGAACTCTATATTAAGACCCTTCGTTCCAAGAAAAAATGGGTAGAGGATTACAATAAAGCCAACGAAATGTCGGAAGAATTGCACTTGGCTTACGAATTTTATAAAGAAGGAGAACTCACCTCTGAAGAATTAGACGAACAATATCAAGTCACCAATTCCTATATTGAAGCCATTGAATTCAAAAACATGCTTTCTGATGAAGGCGATTCTTTGAGTGCCGTACTTCAAATTACTTCAGGTGCTGGAGGTACAGAAAGTTGCGATTGGGCAGAAATGCTGATGCGCATGTACATGATGTGGGGCGAAAAATACGGTTACAAAATCAAGGAATTGAACTTTCAAAAAGGCGACGCTGCGGGAATTAAAACCGTAACCCTTGAGTTTGAAGGCGATTATTCGTTTGGCTATTTAAAAGGAGAAAATGGTGTGCATCGCTTGGTACGAATTTCACCATTTGACAGCAATGCCAAACGACATACTTCTTTTGCCTCTGTTTATGTGTATCCGCTAGTTGATGATAGTATCGAAATAGAAATTAATCCTGCAGATATTGAAATTACAACTTCTCGTTCCAGTGGTGCTGGTGGTCAAAATGTAAATAAAGTGGAAACCAAAGTACAATTGGTGCACAAACCCACAGGAATTCAGATTCAATGTTCCGAAACAAGGTCACAACAAGACAACAGACAACGGGCAATGCAAATGTTACGTTCTCAATTGTACGAAATTGAACTGAAAAAGAAACAAGCTCAACGTGCCGATATCGAAGCCGGGAAAATGAAAATCGAATGGGGTTCGCAAATTCGAAACTATGTAATGCAGCCTTATAAATTGGTCAAAGACGTCCGAACAGGCTATGAAACTAGCGATGTTGATGGCGTTCTAAACGGTGATATCGACCCATTTTTGAAAGCATTTTTGATGATGATGGGACAAAAGGAAGAGAAGTGATTCTTGGTTGTTGGTTATGGATTTTAGGTTTTGAAATCGGTTAATTTTGTTTTCGTATTTAGAACTCTTGTCTCTTGCTTGTGTTTTAATCTTTAGCAAAATTTTTAACCTTTAACCTACCTATTCTGATTTCTTGTACCCTTTTCGCTACGAAGCGAACTCTTTTTCAATTATTACTGTAATTTGTGAATGATAATGAGATACAAATTTGCAAATGTTAGTCTAAATGCCGTATTTTGATATTAATACCAAACCCAATCTATTATAAATGACCTACACACTCGAACAAATAAATGAAGTATTAAAAGGCGAAATCGTTGGTGCTACTTCTCAATTAATTACCGCTCCCGAGCAATTGGAAAGAGCGAGTACTTCCGAAATTTCTTTTATTGGACATAAAAAATACGAAAAACTTTGGGCAATTTCCAATGCTTGCGTTGCGGTGGTAAACGAAGATATTTCAATTGAACCTGGCGAAAACAGAGCTTTCATCAAAGTGAAAAATGCTGATTTAGCCATGTCACAAGTATTGGAATTATTTGCACACCCTACTCCATTATTTGCAGTTGATATTCATCCTTCGGCAACCGTAGATCTTTCGGCAACTATTGGTACAGGAACTCGAATTGGTGCTGGAAGTTATATTGGTCACAACGTAGTGCTGGGAGAAAATGTTACTATTTATCCAAATGTAACTATTCTTGACGAATGCACTATTGGTAAAAACACTGTAATTTGGCCCGGATCGGTGATTAGAGAACGTTGCCATTTAGGTACGGATTGTATTGTTCATCCCAATGCGACTATCGGTGCCGATGGTTTTGGATTCCGCCCTTGTCCTGAAAGAGGCTTGGTTAAAATCCCACAAATTGGCAATGTAGTTATTGGCAATTGGGTAGAGATTGGTGCTAACACTTGTGTGGACAGAGGAAAATTTAGTTCAACGGTTTTAGGTGATGGTTGCAAAATTGATAATTTAGTGCAAATTGGTCACAATAGCATTTTAGGAAAATTCTGCATTATGGCAGGAAATTCAGGATTGGCAGGTTCCGTAACTTTAGGAAATGGCGTTATTATTGGCGGAAGCGCTTCCATAAAAGACCACACTACCATTGGCGATGGTGCTATTGTTGGAGCTGGTTCTGGCGTTACCGGAGATATTGAAGCTGGGAAAATGATGTTAGGTTATCCCGCAGTTGAAGCACGAGACGCATTGAAACAATGGGCAATTTTGAAACGATTGGTTCGAGATTCTAGTAAATAAAACTATTTATAAAGCATAAAAACCATCTATGATAGATGGTTTTTTTATATGATAAATGTTTGATTATAAAAACAAACTCAAAATACTATACATTAACGCTGCTAATATTGCAGAAATTGGAATGGTTAATACCCATGCCCAAATTAAATTTACAGTTACACCCCAACGCACAGCTGAAATTCTTTTGGTTATTCCAACCCCAATAATTGATCCTGTGATAGTATGTGTTGTAGAAACTGGTATTTTGAAATGTTCTGTCATAAATAAAGTCAAAGCACCTGCAGATTCGGCAACAACACCTTCAAAAGCAGTTACTTTCGTTATTTTAGACCCCATTGTTTTCACAATTTTCCAACCACCGCTAAGCGTTCCAAGCGCTATTACAGTATAACATGTTAGTGGAATCCATGCAGGAATTGAACCATCTATTTTGACACCATTATTTTCTGAAGGCAATATTACGTTTAAATCCAACCACCCCGTTGACATATTTGCATCTGGGTTTGTTTTGATATAAACAGCAACAGCAGCAGCAATAATACCCATTACTTTTTGAGAATCATTACCACCATGACCTAAACTAAATGCTGCAGAAGACAATAATTGCATCTTCTTTAAAATAGCTTCAGATTTAGATGTAGAAAAACTGCTGAAAAATAAGTTAAAAATAGCTAAACTGAAAAACACAAAACCAACTAATAGCCATTTGATATTGGCGGGATAAGTGATTATGGATAGAAATTTACTATCAATAAAACGAGCATCTTTAGCATCTATTTCAAATTTTAGAACAGAGTTTAAAAACCAAATTACCATAAGCATAAGAAGTATAGTAACTACTTTTGGAAGAACTTTCTTTTTTGAAGAGTATATCATCCATAAAGAAATAAAATAGGAAATAATCATTCCTATTAATGGAGCAAAAATTATAAAGACAATGACCATCATCACTCCAGAAGGCAATAATTCTCCTTCTTTTGCAGCTTTAAGCCAGTTTACAATTTTAAAACCTGCGTGCTCTGAATCCGAAACATCTCTAAATCCGTGAGCAATTGCAGCTCCTGCAAAACCTCCAATTAAGGTGTGAGATGAAGAAGAGGGGATTCCTTTCCACCAGGTAATTAAATTCCAAATAATTGCAGCTATTAATCCTGAAAGTATTACCGTTAAATTGATACTACTTGTATGTGCAGTTTTTGCAACGGTATCAGCAACACCAAAACCAAAAACCCAATAGGCTAAAAAGTTAAAAAAAGCTGCCCAAACAACTGCTTGAAAAGGAGTTAATACTTTTGTTGCTACAATTGTAGCGATAGAATTGGCGGCATCGTGAAAACCATTTATATAATCAAATAGTAATGCTAATACAATAATAAGGAGTAGTAGGTTGAATTCCATAATTATATTTCAGAAAAAATCCGAGGTTTTTAAGAATGTTTTACAGCAATTGATTCAAGGATACTTGCCGCATTTTTACATTTGTCGGTAGCTGTTTCTAATACTGATAAAACTTCTTTATATTTAATTATATTTTTTGCATCTGTTTCATTTTCAAACAATTCTGCCACCGCTTTATCATAAACATTATCGGATTTGTTTTCCAATTTGTTAATTCTTGCACAAGCGTCTGTAATGTTTTTAATTTTTTTGAAACTTCTCAATTCTCTAACCGCAATATCAATATTTTGACACGCTTCAAGATTGATTTCTGTTAACTTTCTGATTGATTTTGTTATCTTATCAACTTGATATAATTTCATTCTACTTGCTGCACCATTAAGATTTCCAGCAACATTGTCAATCGCAGTTATCAATGAGTAAATATCTTCTCTGTCAAATGGAGTAATGAAATTCTTGCTAACTTCTAAATTAGTTAGACGAGTTATATCTTCTATTTTTTGTTCCAAATCAGCTATTTTTTGAAAAATAACTTCACGTTCTTTTAATGGAAGGTTAACTGCTTCATGCAATTCCGAAGCAATTAATATTAAATTTTTAGACGCTTCTTCGAACAAGGGGAAAAACTTTTTATCTTTAGGAATCAAAAACTGAAAAATACTATTTGCGTTCATAATTTGTTATTTTTTTTACTGCACAAAGTTATTTGTTCAATATTAACTTAGTGTTAAGAAATTATCATTTACAAGTTAACCAACTAAAATTATTAATTGGTTATTTATATAATTTGCTAGCAAAATTATACTTTTTTACGAAATTGACAATACCCTACTTAATTTAACACCCAAAATAAATGATTTGTCAATTTATATCATTCATTTTCGTATTTTAGCACCATTAATCGTACACTTTTTTTTATTTTATACATGGATATCAATTTCAACAAAAACGAAGATCACAATAAATTATTAATTTCTAATTTAAAGCAAAAATTTGCCAAAGTAAAAGTTGGCGGAGGAGAAAAACGCATTGAAAAATTACATAACGAAGGCAAAATGACAGCTCGAGAACGCATTGATTATTTGCTTGACCCTAAAGTAAATAGTATTGAAATTGGTGCTTTTGTTGGAGAAGGAATGTATGCCGAACATGGTGGTTGTCCTTCGGGTGGTGTGGTTGTGAAAATTGGATATATAAAAGGAAAACAGTGCATTGTTGTTGCCAATGATGCAACCGTAAAAGCAGGCGCTTGGTTCCCGATTACAGCTAAAAAGAACTTAAGAGCACAAGAAATTGCAATGGAAAACCGATTACCAATCATTTACTTGGTAGATTCTGCAGGAGTTTATTTGCCTTTGCAAGATGAGATTTTCCCAGACAAAGAACATTTCGGACGCATTTTCAGAAACAACGCGCAAATGAGTAGCATGGGAATTACCCAAATTGCTGCTGTTATGGGAAGTTGTGTTGCCGGTGGTGCCTATCTTCCAATTATGAGTGACGAAGCCATGATTGTGGATAAAACAGGTAGTATATTCCTAGCAGGAAGTTATTTGGTTAAAGCCGCAATTGGCGAAAGCATTGACAACGAAACACTTGGCGGAGCAACAACACATTGTGAAATTTCAGGCGTAACCGATTATAAAGCCAAAGACGATAAAGATGCTTTGGACAGAATCAAGAATATCGTTTCTAAAATTGGTGATTACGATAAAGCGGGTTTCAACAGAGAGAAATCTCAAAAACCGGCATTCGACGAAAAAGAAATTTACGGGATTTTGCCAAAAGCAAGAAACGAGCAATATGACATGATGGAAATCATCAATCGCTTGGTTGATAATTCGGAATTTGATACGTATAAAGACGGTTACGGGCAAACAATCATTACAGGTTATGCCAGAATTGATGGCTGGGCTGTGGGAATTGTTGCTAACCAACGTAAAGTGGTAAAAACTAAAGGTGGTGAAATGCAATTTGGAGGCGTCATCTATTCTGATTCTGCGGATAAAGCAACCCGTTTTATAGCCAATTGCAACCAAAAAAAAATTCCATTGGTTTTTATTCAGGATGTTACGGGATTTATGGTAGGCTCCAAATCGGAACACGGAGGAATCATTAAAGACGGTGCGAAAATGGTAAATGCAGTTGCAAATTCTGTGGTGCCTAAATTTACCGTTATTGTTGGAAATTCTTATGGAGCAGGAAATTATGCGATGTGTGGAAAAGCCTATGATCCAAGATTAATATTTGCGTGGCCAAGTGCAGAATTAGCCGTTATGGGCGGAACACAAGCTGCAAAAGTATTGGCACAAATTGAAACTTCTTCGCTCAAGTCAAAAGGAGAAGTGGTAGATGAAGCAAAAGAAAAAGAACTATTTGACAAAATAAAAGCACGTTACGACGAACAAGTTTCTCCTTATTATGCGGCTTCTCGACTTTGGACAGACGCAATTATCGATCCATTAGATACGAGAACTTGGATTTCTATTGGAATTGAAGCCGCCAACCATTCGCCAATAGAAAAGAAATTTAATTTAGGAGTTATTCAGGTTTAGAAACTTAATGAAAATGAAACGAATAATCACGATCCTATTTGCTTTGCTACTATTATCCTGTTCATCAGATACTGAAGAGAATAAAGACCCAATTCAAAACCCAACATTTTCTTTGAATTATCTATTAAAAAGATGGCAGTTTGACAAAGTGATTTATAATGAAGTTAGGTTCGATTATGCGCACCAGCCCAATTGCATGAAGGATGAGTTTACTTTTGCAAATCAACCGGGGCAAATTAGATATTACAACGAATTGGTATTTGTAAATGATAATTGTTCTACCAACGGATTATTTTTAGAATGGAAAATTAAAAACGATACCATTTCTTTTTATTTTGGAACCCAATTTGTAATCGATTTTAAAGTGATTTCGCTCACCGAAACAAAACTAATTTATTCCTATTATACCGATGTAAACAATGATGGAATAAAGGATTTAATCACAATGGAAGCAGTTCCATATAATTAATTTACAATTGATTTATGAAAAAAATAATCTTGTTATTATTGCTTACCAATATAATTTACGCACAAGAAACAACCACAAGAAAAGATACTTTAAAAGGTGGATTGCGTTTTGAACGCACGTGTTTTGATGTAATGCGTTATGATTTGAACATCAAAATCAATCCTGATGAAAAAACTATTGTAGGTTATAATGAAATTACATTTAAAGTCCTTTTAAACACTACAAAAATTCAATTGGATTTATTCGAAAACATGAAAATTGACAGTATCGTTTTGAATTCCAAAAAACTAAATTACAAAAGAGAATTTGACGCTGTTTTTATAAATTTTGATGTAGCGCTTAACAAAGATTCGGAACAAAAAATTCGTTTTTATTATTCAGGAAAACCTATAATAGCAAAACATGCGCCTTGGGATGGTGGTTTTGTATTTAAAAAAGACTGTAATAACAAAGATTTCATTGGAGTTGCCGTTCAAGGAACAGGTGCTAGTTTGTGGTTTCCTTGCAAAGATTCACAATCAGACGAACCCGATTTTGGGGCAACAATTAAAGTAGCAGTTCCAAACGGTTTGATGAATGTTTCTAACGGTCGACTTCTAGACAATCAAGATTTGAAAAATGGTTATACCCGTTGGGATTGGGAAGTAAAAAATCCAATAAACAGTTATGATATCACCGTAAATATTGGCGATTATATTCATTTTGGAGAAAATTACAAAGGATTGGATTTAGATTTTTATGCTTTACGCGAAAATGAAGCGAAAGCCAAAACCCAATTCGAAGAAGTAAAACCGATGATGGATTGTTTCCAAAGTAAGTTTGGCGACTATCCATTCAAGGAAGATGGCTATAAATTAGTTGAAACTTCTTATTTAGGTATGGAACACCAAAGCGCTGTTGCTTATGGAAATAAGTATGGAAAAGGGTATTTAGGAAGTGATTTATCGGGAACCGGTGTTGGGATGTTATTTGACTTTATCATCATTCACGAAAGTGGACACGAATGGTTTGGAAACAGCATCACCTCGAAAGATATTGCCGATATGTGGATTCATGAAGGATTTACATGTTACTCAGAATCGGTGTATTTGGAATGCCAATACGGACTTGAAAAAGCGCAAATTTACATCAACGGATTAAAGAAAAATATCAGAAACGATGAACCAATTATTGGTCAATATAGCGTGAACAAAGAAGGTTCGGGCGATATGTATTACAAAGGAGCCTTGATGTTGAATACGATTCGACACATCATCAATGACGACGAGAAATGGTGGAAAATTATTTTGGATTATTCCAATGCCTACAAACATAAAATAATTGACACTGAAACTGTTATTGCCTATTTTAATGAGCAAAGTGGCATGAATTTAACTCCTGTTTTCAATCAATATTTGCGATTTATTTCTATTCCAACCTTAGATTTAAAAATAGTTAAAAACAAATTATCATATCGTTGGAAAGCATCTGAACCGAATTTTACTATGCCAGTTGACATTACGATTCAAGGGAAGAAAACCCGAATTCAACCCACAACAACATGGACACAATCGAAATGGAGC
>JBIPNF010000290.1:0-2744 GCA_044373885.1 Flavobacterium sp.
ACGTTTCTTCAAAGAGAAGCTATTCAAAATCCAACCAATGGACTTATAATTATGTGTACTAATTGTGGGCCAACAGATGGAATTCAAGGTGAATTACAAATTTATAATAGTGGGTGGAAAAATATTTCAGGAACATCTGCATCAGCTGCTATTTCAGGATCCGCTTCAATTGGTTCTAGCTATGGTGGTGGTAAAATAGGTTATATATTAGTTGATGGAGACCCTGGTTATGAATCAGGCAAAATAAAAGGGTTGATTGTAGCCAATTTAGGTTCTGGTTTTAGGGGAGATAATGGTACCTATAGTGTATTAATTGGAAACTCAGCAACTGCTATAGGTACTGGATTAGCTAATACCATAGCGATGAATAATGCCTTTGGAACATCAGCAATGTATGCTGCAAGAGCAGCATACGAATATTCGACTGTTGTGGGTGGAGTTACCTATGATGATTGGTATTTACCATCAAGAGATGAGCTTATAAAAGTTTATAACAACAGAGTTACAATTGGTGGATTTACAAATGGCACCTACTATTGGAGTTCTAGCGAACATTCATTGGGGGAAATTTATTCACAACTTTTTTTAGATAACCAATTATCTTATAATATACATAGTTATTTAGTAGTGAATGTATGGGCTATTAGGTCGTTTACAATTAATCTAGCTACAGGTTTAACAGCTACAACTTTTACAGGAAACTTAGTTGGTAACGCTTCAACAGTAACTACCAATGCAAATTTAACAGGTCCAATTACAAGTGTTGGAAATATTACAGCTGTGGCTTCACAAACGGGAACGGGTTCTAAATTTGTGATGGATACCTCTCCAACTCTGGTTACACCGGTTTTGGGAGTGGCAACAGCAACTTCACTTAATAAACTGGAAATAACAGCTCCAACAACTTCTGCTACTTTAGCACTAGGAAACGGAAGTACTTTAGCTACCGCAGGCGCCTTTGCTACTACGTTAACATCAATGGCAGCGACCAATGTAACTTTACCAACAACCGGAACATTGGCTACGGTTAGTGCTGTAGATTTAAAAGAAAATTCGGCTAATAAGTCTATTGATATCACTTTAGCAGATGTAAGCAATACAAAATTCCCAACGGAATTGGCGATTAAAACGTATGTAAACAACCAAATTGGTACAGCTAATGCAACCAATGCAAATTTAACAGGAATGGTTACTTCTGTAGGAAATACTACTTCATTAGGTGCTTTTACGTCATCTAATATAGCAACTTCTTTATCTGATGAAACGGGAACAGGTTCAATAGTATTATCCGATTCTCCAACATTAGTTACCCCTAATTTAGGCACCCCAACAACGATTACATTAACAAACGCAACGGGACTTCCTTTAACTACTGGTGTTACAGGAACATTACCAATAGTAAATGGAGGTACAGGTTCTGCAACTCAAAACTTTGTAGATTTAACAAACGATCAAACTATTGCTGGAAATAAAAATTTCACAGGCAATATTGGTATTGGGACATCTACAAATTATGGTAGTTCAAAATTACACGTTGACGGAAATGGATTAGTTGTATGGGGAGGAACAGGAACACTTCTTGATGCCAGCGGGAATAGTCATGGATATAACGAAAACGTAGCCTTAACCGTAGATGGAAAAGCTAATAATGATATTTTACAGTTGAGAAATAGTTCTCCAAATACACTATTAGTTGTAGATAAAAATGGTAATATGGGTATTGGAAATACAATTCCTTCTCAAAAATTAGAAGTAACAGGAAATATAAAAACTAGTGGAACGTTAACTGCAGGTGTTGTTACATATCCAAATGCACATGGAACAGCTAACCAAGTATTAAGTACAACTGGAAGTGGAACTTTAGCTTGGGTAACTCCAGTTTCTTCTGCTGCTGCTTTAACAGGTACTTTAGCTGTAGCCAATGGAGGTACTGGAGTAACCACCTCTACCGGTTCAGGAAGTGTAGTGTTATCTACTTCACCAACTTTAGTAACCCCTTCATTGGGAACACCAGCTTCGGGTACATTAACAAACGTAACTGGACTTCCTTTAACTACTGGTATTACAGGAACATTACCAATAGCAAATGGAGGAACAGGCGCTACAACCGCTACAACTGCTTTAGCAAATTTAACAGGAACACAAATTTTAAATACCGTCTTAGCGGGTCCTGCTTCAAGCATAGTTACACTTTCAACTTACGACGGTAGTAGTTTAACAGGTTGGACAAATTCAGGAGGAACCACTATTGATGGAAGTATAGGAAATCCAGGCTCAAGTTTCAAAGTAACTGGTTCTAATCAATCATTTTATAAAGATTTTGGCCAAAGTTTGAAAAATAAAGTAATCCAATTTGATTTAAAACTTACTTCAGGTGTAGCCGGGTTTTCTGTTGGTGGTGTAGGTAATATTGGTTTGAGAATTATAACTGGAACTAGTTCACAAAACGGACTTAGTAATCAAACAACTTGGTCATATCCAGAATTTGGAAGTAAAACGTATACGTTTACAGCAAATACTTGGTATACAATTAAAATAATAACAGATAATGGAGTAGTAGGAGGTACTACATGGTACGTAAACGATATCTTAGTTGGTAATAGTGGTGTTTATTCTATTGGAAGTGGAACCAATTTTGGAATTGTAACGGATGGAGCTACTGCTTATTATGATAATATTACAATTAGTGATAATTCAAATTCAGGGGCAACACCAACATTTAGAGCATTGGTTGCATCGGATAT
>JBIPNF010000292.1:0-2733 GCA_044373885.1 Flavobacterium sp.
ATCGTAGCCTTTGAAATTAAAGGAGGCCTAGAAAGTGGGCGGAAATTTTTAGACAAAATAAAACTCTGCACCTTGTCCGCAAATTTGGGAGATACCCGAACTATTGTGACCCATCCTGCTTCTACAACTCATAGTAAATTATCCGTTGAAGAACTTTTGACAGTGGGTATAACAGACGGATTGGTTCGCGTTTCTGTAGGTTTAGAAACCGTAAAAGATGTAATTGCCGATTTAAATCAAGCTTTGTCTTAAAAAACTTTTGTCCATTATTAATCAATGAAAAACCTGTACAACTTTGTATCTTTGCCAATCTAATAACTTTGCAACAACAAAATGATTGAAGATAAAAATCCACAAAGAACAAGTATTGCACAATTAGGCGAATTTGGTTTGATAGACCATTTGACTAAAAATTTCTCCATCAACCAACCTTCTACCTTAAAAGGAATTGGCGATGATGCTGCAGTTTTGGACTTTGCCGATAAAAAAATAGTAGTTTCCACTGATTTATTAATCGAAGGCGTGCATTTTGATTTGGCATATATGCCACTGAAACATTTAGGTTACAAAGCAGTCGTAGCAAACATTTCAGACATTTGTGCGATGAATGCAAAAGCAACTCAAATCACTGTTTCCTTAGCAGTTTCAAATCGATTTCCACTAGAAGCATTGGAAGATTTGTTCGATGGAATTACAGTTGCTTCTCGTGAATACAATGTTGATGTCATTGGTGGCGACACGACTTCATCACAAAAAGGATTGATTATTAGCATTACTGCAATTGGTCAAGCCGATGAAGCCGAATTGGTTTATAGAAATGGTGCTAAAGAAACCAATCTACTAGTCGTTTCAGGGGATATTGGTGCGGCATATATGGGATTGCAAGTTTTAGAACGTGAAAAACAAGTGTTTCAAATCAACCCAAATTCACAACCGGATTTAGAAGCGTATACCTATTTAATTGAACGTCAATTACGACCAGAAGCTAGAAAAGATGTACGTACTTTACTACATGCTTTAGAAATAAAACCAACCGCAATGATTGATATTTCGGACGGTTTGTCATCGGAGATTATGCACATTTGCAAACAATCAAAAGTAGGTTGTAATTTATATGAAGACAAATTGCCACTCGATCCCCAATTGATAAATGTGTGTGAAGAATTCAACATCGACGCCACAACCGTAGCAATTAATGGTGGTGAAGATTATGAATTGCTGTTCACCATTGCAATGGAAGATTTCGAAAAAATCAAAGGAAACCCAAATTTTACCATTATTGGACACATGACACAAGAAAGTGAAGGAATCCATTTGGTAACTCGCGCCAACACAAAAATCCCTTTAAAAGCGCGCGGTTGGGACGCCATCGCTGAAGAATAAAAATTTATAATTCTATACAAATCCTGACTTTAAACCGTCAGGATTTTTTTTGGAATTAAATTAAAGTTAAATCTCATTTAAAGTTTCCCCTTTTCAAAACTATATCGTAATATTGCGATATGGGAATAACAAAAAAAACAGGTTTCTCAGAAGAAATAATCGAAATGTCCGAAATCCTAAAAGCATTTGGGCATCCCGCACGTTTGGAAATCGTAAAATTTCTAATCAATTCACCCACTTGTATTTGTGGAGACATTGTAGAATTCTTGCCCTTATCGCAATCCACTGTCTCCAAACATTTATCAGAATTGAAAAAAGCAGGAATTATAAAAGGTACTATTTCAGGCAATTCCATTTGCTATTGTTTGAATGAAAATACCCTTCAAAAACTTCAAGGTTTTATCACAATTTTACAAACCAACGGCAATTCTTCGGAATGTTGTTAAAAAATCAAACGTCATGAACTGGAATGAATTTAAAACACAATTGGCTGAAAATCCCGGACTTCATTTGCAATTTGAATTTGCTAAAAATCAAAATGTAAATCCTTCTTTTCACATCACTGAAATCAAACAAGCCAACATTACCGCCGTAGATTGTGGTGGGAAAATGAATGCTTGGACAGAAGTAATTCTCCAACTTTGGGAGCCAAATACTACTGAAATCGGACAGTCCATGCAAGTTTCAAAAGCAATTTCAATTATTGATTTGGTCGAAAAAACGCTTCCGCTAAATCCAAGTAGTATTGTGAAAATCGAATTTGGAAACGACCTTTTTGAAGCACGTCAAATGCATCCGCAAGATTTCGAAATAATAAACGACGAACTCATCGTAAAACTAATTGCCGACAAAACCCAATGCAAAGCAATTGGCAGAGGCGAATCGTGCGGAACGCCAAAACCAAAAGTTAAATTATCTGATGTTCAAAACAGTTGTTGCTCACCAGAAACTGGGTGTTGTTAATCTTTAATATATGAAAAAAAGACTTGGATTTTTAGACCACTATTTAACACTTTGGATTTTCCTTGCTATGGCAATCGGAATCGGAATTGGATATTTCATCCCAAATTCATCCTCATTTATCAACTCGTTTTCAAGCGGAACCACCAATATTCCTCTCGCAATTGGATTGATTTTAATGATGTATCCGCCACTTACAAAAGTAGATTTTACGAAAATCCCAATAATGTTTGAAAAACCAAAATTACTTTTCGCTTCCTTATTTATCACTTGGATTGTTGGGCCGTTTTTAATGTTTTTATTGTCAATATTTTTTCTAAAAGACAATCCCGAATACATGACAGGGCTAATAATCATAGGGTTAGCGCCCTGTATTGCCATGGTAATTGT
>JBIPNF010000293.1:0-2719 GCA_044373885.1 Flavobacterium sp.
ATAGTCCCAAGAATAATGTTGCTCTACTACTAATTTTACACATTCAAGTTTAAATGTGTAATCATACTTGACTTTTCTTTCCATAAAAATACCCCCAAATAGTGTCTAACTTTTTGGGGGCAGTCTAGAATCACTCGGGACGTTTTTGTTTAAAAAAAACAAGAAATTATTTATTAGGTTTTATAACAAATGCATTTGGATACTTTTTTCTAAAAACCAGCAAATTTCTTTCCGCTTCAATTCGCGTTTTGAAATTTCCAACCCAAACTTTGTAAGCAGGAGTGTAAAAAACAATCGTTCCATCGAAAGATAAAAAGTCTCTTTTAAAATCTGTTAAGGTTTTTTTAGAAGTTTCACTATCACCATTATAGATTTGAATTTTGTAAATATCATTTATAGTTATTGAAGCATTAATTTTTCTTTTTTCATTTAATAGATTTTCAAATTTTGGGTCCTGAGAAACACTAACTTTTTCATCTTGAGCATATAAATTTGAGTTGAAATAGAAAAAAATTAATGTTGCCTGAAAAGCCATTGCTAAGGGTGATATTTTCATAAAGTGGTGATTTTTATGCAAATGTACTATTTATTAAATACCTTAAAATGTTTTTGCTATTTAGAATTGATATAAATTGATATTTTAGATAGTTTTAAGGTTTTAAGAATAGTTCTTAAGTCGTATTTTTGTGCAAGTTTTAAAAGGGCTATTGTATTGAAATGTTATTTTCACGTCAATTACAATGCTTTATTTTAGTCGATAATTAGTATAATAATATGAAAAACGTGGGTAACCATAATTCGATTTCAAGAAGTTTTGTTTTTAGTTTAGCAGCAATGCTGACTTTATCAGTTACTTCATTAGCGCAATCTGCAGCTCCCGCAGCTACTGCGCCTGCACCTACAGCAGTCGCTGCTCCAGCAGCTTCAGGTGGAGATCCTGTAAAAGGAAAAGAACTTTTCAATTCTAATTGTGCTGCCTGTCATAAGCTTGATGCTAAAATGACTGGGCCTGCTCTAAGAGGAATATCACCAAGGCTAACGAATGAGTGGCTTTATAAGTGGATTCGTAACAGTCAGGATATGATTAAATCTGGCGATGCCGAGTCGGTTAGAGTGAGTAAAGAATATAATGGTTCAGTGATGACTGCATTTCCTCAATTGACAAATGGAGATATAGATAATATTATAGCTTATACTTCAGAGCCAAAAGCTGAAGTTGTAGTTCCTCCACCAGGATCTGCATCGCCTCCTGGAACTGCTACTAATACAGGAGGAATTTCAAATGATGTTGTTCTTGGCGCTTTAGCCGTTGTTATGTTGATGCTAATTGTAATGTTGTTCTTAGTTAACAATGTACTTTCTAAAGTAGCAAAAGCAAACGGAATTGAATTGGCTAAAAAAGAACCGACAACTCCAATTTGGAAAGCTTTCGCTCAAAATCAATTTTTAGTATTAGTAACTTCAATATTCTTATTGCTTGCAAGTGGCTATTTCGTTTACGGTTATTTAATGCAAGTTGGTGTAGATGAAAATTACGAGCCAATTCAACCAATTCACTATTCTCACAGAATACACGCTGGAAGCAATGGAATCAATTGTAAATATTGTCACTCCGCAGCACGTGTAAGTAAAAATGCTGGAATTCCTTCCTTAAATATATGTATGAATTGTCATAAAAATATTGCTGAAGTTTCTGATACTACTGCAACTGCTGAATATTCTAAAGCGTTCTACGACGGTGAAATTCAAAAATTATACAAAGCAGTGGGTTGGGATAAAGACAACCAAAAATATACTGGAAAAACGGAGCCTGTTAAATGGGTTCGTATTCATAACTTACAAAGTTTCGTATATTTTAATCACTCTCAACACGTTACAACTGCTGGAATTGAATGTCAAACGTGTCACGGCCCAGTTCAAACGTATGAAATTCAAAAACAATTTGCGCCACTTACAATGGGATGGTGTATTAATTGTCACAGAAAAACGGAAGTTAAAATGGAAGGAAATGGTTATTATACCAAAATCCACGCCGAACTTTCAAAAAAATATGGAGTTGACAAGCTTACAGCTGCCCAAATGGGAGGTTTAGAATGCGGAAAATGTCACTATTAAAAAATTATTAAGAAGCTAATATATATATAATGTCATCAAACAAAAAATACTGGAAAAGTGTTGAAGAACTAGACGTAAATAGTTCTATTGTTGATACGCTTAGAAATAACGAATTTGTTGAAGAAATTCCTACAGACGAATTTTTAGGAGATAAATCATCTTTATCATCATCAGCAACAACTCGAAGAGATTTTCTTAAGTACGTTGGGTTTACTACCGCTGCCGCCTCACTAGCAGCCTGTGAAGGTCCTGTGCACAAGTCAATTCCTTATGTTTTACAGCCAGAACAAATCATCCCTGGAGTTGCAGATTATTATGCAACTACCGTTTTTGATGGTTTTGATTTTGCTAATCTTTTAGTAAAAACACGTGAAGGTCGTCCAATAAAAATAGATAACAATACTATTGCTGGCGCAAATTTTGCAGCCAATGCAAGAGTTCACGCTTCGATTCTTTCATTATATGATGGTTTGCGTTTGAAAGAACCAAAAATTGCAGGTAAAAATGCAACTTGGACAAACGTTGATGCCGATGTAAAAGCAAGTTTAGCGGAAGCAAAAGCAAAAGGAGGTCAAGTAGTTTTATTGACAAATACGTTAGCAAG
>JBIPNF010000086.1:0-9513 GCA_044373885.1 Flavobacterium sp.
TAGCTTTTTGCTTTTTCTTGCTATTACAAATTCTGTTTTAAGTCAAAACATTGTAATCAATGAAATATTATCTTCAAATTCTTTTTCCAATACGGATGAAGACGGCACCTATCAAGATTGGATAGAGCTATACAATACCGGCGCAACCACCATAAATTTATCCGGTTACGGCCTTTCCGATGATGCGACAATTCTATTTAAATGGACTTTTCCAAGTGTTTCAATGGCTCCAGGAACTTATTTGTTAATTTGGGCATCCGATAAAAACCGCACTATTGCCGGAAACCCACTACATACCAACTTTAAATTATCTATGGCTGGAAATGCCGTTCTATTGACAAATCCTGCCGGAACCACTGTAGATTCCGTTCCTTCTGTTCCAATGCAATCTGATATTTCTTATGGAAGATTGCCTAATGGAACTGGTCCGTTTGTGTTTTTTCAGGCTATAACACCAAATGCTATCAATTCAACTGTTGGATATGCTGAACTATTACTGCCTCCAACATTTTCTCAAAATAGTGGCTTTTTTACAGCTGGTTTCAATTTAACATTAACGGCATCAACGCCAGGAACAACAGTATTATACACTCTTGACGGCTCAGATCCCGATGAAAACAATCTCAACGGAACAACTTATAGCTATAAAAATCAGTATCCTGAATTTCCTGGTAATTTATCGGGTCCTTTATTGCAAAAAAGTTTTCAGACATTGCAATATTCAACACCAATCCCAATAGCAGATCGATCGGCTTTGTCCAATATAATCGCTTCAATTTCAACCACATATAGTTTTAGTCCAACTTATATTCCGTCAAATCCGATTTTTAAAGGAACGGTTGTGAGAGCCAAATTGGTAAAACCAGGTGCTTTGTCAAGTACTATTGAAACCAAAAATTATTTTATTTCTCCACAAGGAAGCAATCGCTTTACACTCCCTGTTTTGTCATTGAGTATATCAGAAAATAAATTATTTGACTATAATAATGGGATTCTAGTTGCAGGAGTTGACTTTGACATTTGGAGAACCGCAAATCCGACTTTAGAGCCTCCAACAAGTGGCGCTACAGCAAATTTTTTTCGCTCAGGTATTGCTAATGAAAGAATAGCCAACATGAATTATTTTGTAAATGGGACAAATGTTCTCAATCAAAATATTGGTCTTCGGGTTCACGGAGGTTCGTCAAGAGTTGCCCAAAACAAATCATTCAACATTAGTGCAAAATCGATTTATGGTGATAATTCTTTGAGTTATCCATTTTTTAATGACAAACCTTATGATAGTTATTCCGATTTAGTGTTACATAATTCTGGAAATGATTTTGATCAAACTATGTTTCGAGATGCCCTTTGCCAAGAATTAATGAAGTCATTAAATGTTGTGACAAAAGGGTACCAGCCCATTATTACTTTTATAAACGGGGAATATTGGGGGATATTAAGCGCCAGAGACAAAATTGACAGCCAATATTTTAAAAGAGTATTTAATATCCCAACAACAGAAATCGAATTGTTAGAAGAGCAATATATTATTCTTGAAGGGGGCGATAATTCTAATTATCTGAACATGATAAATTATGTTACCAACAATTCTTTAGCATTGTCTTCAAATTATGAGTATATAAAAACACGTCTTGATCCAGAGAATTTTAGCGATTATTTTATTTCTAATATTTTCTTTGGAAATGGAGATTGGCCAATGAACAACATTTTATATTGGAGAAAAAAAACGGCAAGTTATGAACCGAATGCACCTTATGGAAATGACGGAAGATGGAGATGGTTGGCTCACGATATGGATGATACCTTCTCAATTTCAAATCCAAATTTTGACACTAATAATCTGGCTATGGCAACGGCTCCAAACGGGATAGATTATCCAAATCCTGCTTGGTCAACATTTTTGTTGCGCAAAATGCTGGAAAATAATGATTTTAAAATTGATTTTGTGAATCGATTCGCCGATTTGTTAAATACTTCCTTTTTATCTTCAACAATTATTACTAAAATGAATGAGATGAAATCGGTACTTGCTCCTGAAATTCCCGAGCAGTCTGCAAGATGGGCTGAGCCGATTGACAATGGCGACTGGAATTATTTTATTACTACACAAACCAATTTTGCAAATGCAAGACCTGCAATTCAAAGAGATCATATTCGTTTACAATTTGGAATTACATCAAATGTCAGTGCAACTTTGAATGTTTCCAATACAAATCACGGATATATCAAAATGAACACGATTGCAGTTACAGAAGGAACGCCAGGAATATTGAGCAATCCATATCCTTGGACTGGAGTATATTTTAACGGGATTCCTGTAAAATTAAAAGCAATTGCTAAGCCTGGATTTGTTTTTAGTGGTTGGAGTGGTGCATCAACAAGCACAAATCCAGAGATTACAGTTACACCAACAGCTGATTATTCGATTACTGCCAATTTTATTCCAGATGCTACTTATGAAGTTAGTGTGCCAATATATTACTGGTACATGGATGGACTTATTGCAAATAATGTTCCTCTAGAATCGCTAAATCCCACCTACAGTTTGGGAACAAATGCTTCCATCCAATTTCAATCTTGTCTTGCGGGCTATCCATTCCCTATTGGAAACATCAACAGAAATAAGGCTTCTATGGAAAGAAGAAACAGTCCAACAAATATCAATTATAATCCTGCGGCAAACAATAATATTGCCTATAACGTAGCGTTGATGAAAGGCTTGCAAATAAAACAGTTTTTTCAAAACGGAAGCCTTGAAAACAAAATGATCTTGAATGTGTCAACAACGGGGTTTAAAAATATAAAACTATCATTTGCTGCTATGAATGAATTGGCGGGAATAAACGGAATATCTGTCGATTATTGTATAAATTCAGGAACTCCCGTTTGGCTTACAACAGGATTATCAGCGACATCATTACCGCTTTTTAGCGCTTATCAATTGTATCAAATAGATTGTTCTGCAATTGCTGCCGCAAACAACAATGCCGATTTTAAAATTCGTTTGCGATTCACAGGTCCAGATTTAACTTTGGATTTAGGAAATAGAGTTACCTTCAACAATATTGCTGTAGATGGTGTTCAGTTGCCACTACTTGTAGATGAAGATACCATTTTGAAATTTAAAAATTATCCGAATCCATTTTCAGATACGGTAAATATTGTTGGTCTTAATAATTTTTCCGAATACGCTATTTATAGTATTAATGGAAAACTAGTGAAAAAAGGTGGCATACAAAATGCACAAATTCATTTAGGAGATTTGTCAAAAGGGATGTATCTGCTTGAAATATCGTCAGACGGGAAAAAAGAAACGCATAAAATAATTAAAAACTAAACGCCATTTTAAATTCTAGATTATTAATCTTTAAGATAATAAAAAATGAAAAATATATTCACCTTTTTTTTTTCTTTGTTTCTATTTTCACAGCCTATATTGGGTCAAGATTTAGTTATTAATGAAATAGTAACTTCCAATATCGCTTCTAATGTAGATGAAGATGGAGCGCATCAAGATTGGATAGAATTGTTTAATAAAGGAACTGTTGCCATAAATTTATCCGGTTTTGGATTGTCAGATGATGTTACAATTCTGAATAAATGGGTGTTCCCAAATGTCACAATTGGAGCTGGCCAATATCTTTTAATTTGGGCATCCGACAAGAATAGAACAGTTCCTGGGAATCCATTGCATACCAACTATAAAATTAGTTCATTGGGAGAAAGTATCACTTTGAGTAATTCTTCGGGGTCCGTTTTAGATGTTGTTCCTGCAACAATAATTCCAACGGACATTTCCTATGGTAGAAGTCCAAATGGAACTGGAAATTTCGTTTTCTTTCAAACAATTACGCCCGCAGCTGAAAACACGTCTCAAGGGTATTCCGGGGTGTTAAATCCGCCTGTTTTTTCTCAAAACGGTGGCTTTTATAACTCTAGTTTCAATCTAACACTATCTTCAACAGATGCAGATTCGACAATTTTTTATACGCTTGATGGTTCAGAACCAAGTGAAACTAATTTGAACGGAACAACATATACTTATAAAAATCAATATCCTGAGTTACCTGGTCAAAATTTCGGGGCGCTTTTGAATAATAGCTATCAAACCTTTCGATACACAAATCCCATAAACATAACCGATAGAAGTGCGCAACCCAATAAAGTCTCAGCAATTTCATCAACCTATGATTATGATCCTTCTTATTATATTCCTGATAATACTGTTTTTAAAGGCACGATTGTTAGGGTAAAAGTTGTGAAACCTGGTTTTATTAGTAGTAAAATCAGTACTAAAAATTATTTCATTACTCCTCAAGGAAGCGCCAGATTTTCATTGCCAGTTATTTCATTAAGTATAAATGAAGATCGTTTTTATGGCTATCAAAACGGAATATATGTAGCTGGAAAAGTCTTTGATGATTGGCGAATTGCTACTCCAAACGGAATTGCAAGAGCGAGTAAAGCTGGAAATTATTATTGGGAAGAAAATGACGAAAGAATTGGAAACATGTGCTATTTTGTAAATGGTTCCGAAGTAATTAATCAAGATGTTGGCTTGAAAATCCGTGGCGGTTCTACCAGAAGATACGAAAAAAAATCCTTAACCGTTTATGCGCGATCTGAATATGGCGATGGAACAATGGACTATAATTTTTTTCCAGATTTGCCATATATAAGTTATGACAGATTAACGCTTTCCAACTCTGGATGGGATTTTCGTCACACTAAATTTAGAGATGCAATGGCTCATAGATTATGCAAATCATTGCGCGTTGAATCGGAAGCATATCAACCAACCATTTCTTTTGTAAATGGAGAATATTTCGGAATATTAAACATTCGGGAGCGTTATGATAACAACTATTTCCAACGGGTTTACAACACTAATTCAGTTGATTTACTAGAAAATAGTGCCGATATAAAAGAAGGAGATGCAGTTCATTACAATGCAATGACCAATTATTTGGAGTCGCATTCTTTGGCTTCGGAATCCAATTATAATTACATAAAAACACAACTTGATCCTGAAAGTTTTAGCGATTTTTTCATTGCCAATATCTTCTTTCAAAATGCAGATTTTCCAAATAACAATGTACAATATTGGAGAAACAAAACGAGTTCATATGAACCAACTGCTGCTTACGGATTGGATGGAAGATGGCGATGGCTTTTGCACGATATGGATGCTTCATTTTCGTTTGGAACCGGGGATTTTAATGGAAATTCATTGGCAATCGCAACAGCTATTAATACAACTGATGTAAATCCTGATTGGTCCACATTGATTCTTAGAAAACTCTTGGAAAACGACTCTTTTAAAATTGACTTTATCAATCGATTTGCCGATTTGATGAATACTACATTTCTTTCCTCTAGAATTGTTTCTACAATTAATGAATTAAAAAATGTAATTGCGCCTGAAATGCCTGAAGAAATTTCTCGATGGAGCGTGCCAGCAAATTTATCTGATTGGGAAATGTACCTAAATCGGGAGAAAGATTTTGCTATTGCAAGGCCAACATTTCAAAGAAATCATATTCGTTTGAAATTTGGAATTTCTTCAAATATAAATGCCGCTTTAAATGTTTCCAATGAAAATCATGGCTATATTAAAATGAATACTATTGCTGTTGTTGATGGTACGCCCGGTATTATTGGAAATCCATATCCTTGGACTGGAATATATTTCAATGGAATTCCCGTAAAATTAAAAGCGATTGCAAAACCGGGATTCGTTTTCAGTTATTGGAGCGGGGCATCAACGAGCACGGATTCTGAAATTACAATTACACCAAACGCCGATTTTTCTGTTGTTGCACATTTTATTCCTGATGTAAATTATGTGGCAAATGTGCCCATTTACTTTTGGTATATGAGTGGCGCTATTGCTAATAATGTTCCGCTAGAGTCGTTAAATTCGACCTACCAAATTGGATCTGGGGCGACTATTCAATTTCAATCTTGTCTTGTGGGTTATCCCTTTCCTGTGGGAAATGTAAACAGAAATAAAGCCTCAATGGAAAGAAGAAATAGTCCAACAATTATAAATTATCGGCCAACAACAAATAGTAATCTGCCTTACGACGCAACGCTAATGAAGGGTTTGCAAATCAAACAAATGTTTCAAAATGGGTCTCTTGAAAATTTGATGGTTTTTAATATTTCAACGTCTGGATTCAAAAACATTGTTTTGTCTTTTGCCGCAATGAATGAACTTGCTGGCGTAACAGGATTAGCTATTGAATATGCTACAAATGCAGGATTGCCCGTTTGGCAGACATCCGGATTATCTACAACGTCTTTACCGCTTTCTAGTGCATATCAATTATTTCAAATAGATTTTACACCTATTTTATCTGCAAATGATAATGTAAATTTCAAAGTGCGGTTGCGATTTATAGGTCCAAACATGACTTTAGATGCTGGGAATAGAGTAACTTTTAACAATGTCGCCGTTGATGGGGTTCAGCTGCCGTTGCAAATAACCGAAGATAGCATATCTAAATATAAAATCTTCCCAAATCCTTTTTCAGATGTAATTAATATCATAGGAATTAAAGATGCAGCTAGGTATTCTATTTATACAATGGAAGGAAAGTTAATCAAAAATCAACACTTGCAAAATTCTCAAATTAATTTAGGGGAATTCTCAAAAGGGATTTACTTTCTTCAATTATTGTCCAATGGCAAAAAAGAAACACACAGAATAATTAAACAGTAAACGCCATTTAGATTGATTAAACGGAGGATCTATTAATTTATTTCCTCCGTTTTATTTATACATTTCTATGGATTGCTCCCAAGGTTTTATTTCGATTCCAAAAGCGGTTTTGATTTTGCTTTTATCTAAAGTGCTGTATTTTGGACGTGCCGCAGGAGTTGGGAATTGGGTTGTAGGAATGGGAATTAAATCAATTTTTACTTGATTAATTTCAAATATTTTCTTTGCAAAATCAAACCAACTGCATTGCCCCTCGTTACTAAAATTATAAATTCCATATTGATTATTGCTTGTTTTACTTTCAAGTATTTTCAAAATAGCGTTCGCTAAATCAACCGCATTTGTGGGGGTTCCTATTTGATCATTTACAACACTAAGCGAAGTTCTTTCTGAGGCCAATCGCAGCATTGTTTTCATAAAATTATTTCCAAATTGCGAATAAACCCATGAAGTTCTGATGATAAAATAAGCATCAAATACTTCTTGGATTGCTTTTTCGCCATTTAATTTAGTTTGGCCATAAACTCCCTTTGGACTGGGTAAATCCGTTTCGTTGTAGGGCTCCTTTTTTGAACCATCAAAAACAAAATCGGTAGAAATATGGATTAGTTTTGTATTAAAATTTTTGCAGGATTCGGCTAAATTTTTTGCTCCAATTACATTAATTAATTCCGCTTTTTTTGGTTCTGATTCTGCCTTATCAACTGCAGTATAAGCGGCTGCATTAATACAAAAATCAGGTTTTTCATTATTAAAAACAGACTCGCAATTGTCTTTATTGGAAATATCTAAATCCAAAGAAGAACAGAAAACGAAACGTATATTAGGATAATTTGTAGCAACAAATTGAATGGCTTGACCCAATTGGCCGTTGGCGCCTGTTACTAATACTACCATACTTTTTTGGCGTTTTCTATTGTTGGCAAAATCAAATCTTTCTCTGAAATTATTAGCGTATCCGTTGGAAATTGCCAATCGATATTAATGGATTTATCATTATAAATAATTCCTCCTTCACTTTCTTTGTTATAAAAATTATCGCATTTATAAAAAAAAGTGGCCGTATCGCTCAACACTAAAAATCCATGTGCAAATCCTCTAGGAACAAAAAATTGAGTTTGATTTTTTCCTGTAAGCAATACGGAAACATATTCTCCAAACGTCTTAGAATCAGGTCTAATATCAACCACAACATCCAAAACTTCGCCTTGCAAAACCCGAACTAATTTGGCCTGAGCGTGTTCCCCTGTTTGGTAATGCAATCCCCGAAACACTCCTTTAGAAGAAAAGGATTGGTTATCTTGAACAAAATGTACTGCTTTTCCAGTTCCTTTTTGAAAAGTGTTTTCATTGAAACTTTCCATAAAATAACCTCTTTCGTCGTTGATTATTTTTGGTTCAATAATGAAACATCCTTCTAATTTTGTAGGTATAAAATTCATTTTATAAAATATCTAAAAGGTGCGTACCGTAACCGCTTTTTAATAAGGGTTGTGCTAATGCTTTCAATTGTTCGGCATTTATATACCCCATTTTATAAGCCGCTTCTTCAATAGAACCAATTTTTAAACCTTGACGTTCTTCAATCACTTGAACAAATTGTGATGCTTGCATTAAAGAATTAAATGTTCCTGTATCAAACCAAGCGGTTCCTCTGTCAAGAATGCTTACTTTTAATTTTCCTCTTCTAAGATATTCTCTGTTTACATCCGTAATTTCGATTTCACCTCGGTGACTTGGTTTTATATTTGCTGCGATTTCAACAACATCATTGTCGTAAAAATAAATCCCAGGAACCGCGAAGTTTGACTTTGGTTTTTCTGGTTTTTCTTCGATTGAAAGTACATTTCCTTCAGAATCAAAATCTACAACTCCGTATCGTTCTGGATCATTCACGTGATAAGCATAAATAATTCCTCCATCAGGATTGTTATTGGCTTGAAGCAAATCAGATAATCCCGTACCGTAAAAAATATTATCTCCTAAAACTAAAGCAACTTTGTCTTTTCCGATGAATTCTTTTCCGATGATAAAGGCTTCTGCTAATCCATTTGGATGTTCTTGAACAGCGTATTCAAATCGACAACCCAAGCGAGTTCCATCGCCTAATAATTGTCTGAACAAAGGTAAATCATGTGGCGTAGAAATAATTAAAATTTCTCTAATTCCTGACCAAAGCAATGATGAAAGTGGATAATAAATCATTGGTTTGTCATAAATGGGCATCAATTGTTTACTTACCGCAAGTGTCAATGGGTGTAATCTTGTTCCTGATCCTCCCGCTAATATTATTCCTTTCATTATTTAATTTTTTAATTTACTTTGTTATGTAATGCCTTTAGAGATTGTTTTTTATAGAACTTTAAGAATAAATTGATGAAAATAAATCCAAAAATTAAAAAAAGCGGAAATAAAAATTTTAATTTACCATTAACGCTATCCATGTTTTTAATATTTAGAATACTACTATTCTTTTTGATAGGGCTGTCTAAGTTTACCAATTGTTCTTTCTGGGCGCCAATTTCATATACCAAAGCTTGTTTTGTTTTGAGAACTTCATTCAAATCTGTGTTTTCATTATAAAAAACTAATTTTTCCGCATTTTGTCCAGATTTATTTGATAAATTTTCAAGTAAAACATTAATTTGGAGAATTATTTCTTCATCCTTTTTAATATTCATTCTAATGTTCTCAAGGGTTAGTTTATTTATGCTCTGGTAATAATTATTGTTATTTAAAAAGGCTAAAAGAGGTTTGATTGTTTTTTCTTCAGAAATAAACCCTTT
>JBIPNF010000294.1:0-2687 GCA_044373885.1 Flavobacterium sp.
AATTTTGTAATAAAACACCATTACGTGGTGCTCATCTATTCGGTCTTCATTGATTTTTAGGTTTTTTAGCACTTCATCAACCAAGTATTTTCCACCCTCAAAATCGCCTTCTAAAAAGTGCAAATTAAATTTACTGCTATAATAGCAAAGGAAATATAAGGAAGTGGTATTGTCATTTTTGGGAAATTCTTCCTTTGAAATCTTCTGTTCCAATTGTTGCAAAACGTCTTTAAAATACGATTTATGTTTTATAAGATACAAACATTCCAATAAATAGCTGTTTCCCTTGATGTACCAAACGGGGTTTAGATAAATCATTTGTGGAGTATCATTGAATAAATTAACCCATTTACTCGCATATTTATAGCAAGAAAGAAAATCCTGAATCAAAAAACTATGCCATAAATGTGCTTTGTAAAGCCATAATTTTTCTCGAAATCCAAGTTCGTCAATTTGATATTCGGGCATTCTATTATTGAAATAATCCGTTATTTCTTGCATTTCCAAATCGCTTTTGGCATAACCTGTTTTGAGCATTATGCTATACAATTGCAGGGAAATATTGGAAAGTTTGCTCGCAATTACATTTTGCTGGCTCAATTCTTTGGCTTGAATAGAAAGTTCATCAGCACGATCTTCAATACTTCGGGTGATGTATTGCGACTCAATGATTTTTTCTAATTCAACAATTTCAAAGGCAATATTTTTTTCTTCGTGTTCTAATGCAATTAATTTCGTCTTATCTAAAATTTTTAAACTTTGCTTGTACAACCCTTTATGGTATAAAATGGTAGCAAAATCCAATTGTTCTCTAATCTGAATCCGAATATTTTGATTCACGGGATTCAGTCTTAAACTCACCAATATCTGTTTGTACAAATGCGCTTTTAAATTTGATAATTGTAATTTGGTAACAATCTTACTTTTCAAAATTTCTTCTTCATTGTACTCATTCATTTTATCCAAAAGATTGAAAAGCAATAAAAATTTAGCATCTACATTTACCCCTAATCGGTTTACGTAGAGTTTAAATTGCCTTTTTTCTGATTTAGAAAGGGAAGAAATAAGCACAAATAGGTTGTCTTTTATAGCGTTTGCCATCGTAAAAAAAGTGCTTTTAATTATTTGATAATCAAGTTTTTAGTCGTTTTATTTTTTTGTTTAATACTGTAGATGAATCTAAATAAATACATTCATAAACAATCACAATATATACATTCGTAACGAGAAAATAAAATTAAGATTAAATATCGATATGGATAATCAAAAAGTACAAATATTTGACACCACTTTGCGAGATGGAGAACAGGTTCCTGGATGCAGATTAAATACAGAACAAAAGCTAGTCATTGCAAAGCGTTTGGACGAAATGGGTGTTGATGTAATTGAGGCAGGTTTTCCAGTTTCAAGTCCAGGGGATTTTAATTCTGTTGTTGCAATTTCTAAAATTGTAAAAAATGCTACCGTTTGTGCCTTAACAAGAGCCGTCAAAAATGATATTGAAGTTGCGGCCCAAGCTCTTAAATTTGCACTGAAACCAAGAATACATACAGGAATTGGAACTTCTGATTCTCATATTAAATATAAATTTAACGCTTCTAGAAACGAAATTATAGATCGTGCTGCCGAAGCAGTTGCCTTAGCTAAAACTTTCGTTGATGATGTTGAATTTTATGCCGAAGATGCCGGTAGAACGGATAACGAATTCCTTGCATTAGTTTGTAGCGAAGCCATAAAAGCAGGCGCTACGGTGTTAAATATTCCAGATACAACAGGCTATTGTCTTCCTGAAGAATATGGCGCGAAAATTAAATATCTAAAAGAAAATGTAATCGGAATTGAAAAAGCAATACTTTCTTGCCACTGCCATAATGATTTAGGAATGGCTACTGCCAATTCAATTGCAGGGGTAATAAATGGAGCCCGCCAAATCGAATGTACTATCAATGGAATAGGGGAGCGAGCTGGAAATACAGCTTTGGAAGAAGTGGTAATGATTTTGCGTCAACATCCAGATTTAGGTTTGGATACCAATATCAATGCCAAATTATTATACGATACAAGCCGAATGGTTTCTGAAAGTATGGGAATGTTTGTGCAGCCTAACAAAGCAATTGTAGGTGCCAATGCCTTTGCACACAGCTCAGGAATTCATCAAGATGGAATGATAAAAAACAGTTCTACGTATGAAATTATGGATCCAAGGGATGTTGGAGTCACAGAATCAGCAATTATTTTAACGGCAAGAAGTGGACGAGCAGCTTTGGCATACCGCGCTAAAAAAATTGGTTACGAATTGACAAAATTGCAATTGGACATTGTCTACAATGAGTTTTTGAAATTTGCCGACAGAAAAAAAGAAGTTATTGATGGCGATGTACATCAAATTATAAAAATAAGTAATATTGGAATTTTTGTATAAGCATGGAGAAGAAAACATTATTCGATAAAGTTTGGGACAGCCACGTGGTTACCAATGTGCCAAACGGACCTCAGGTTTTATATATAGACAAGCATTTGATTCACGAAGTTACGAGTCCGCAGGCTTTCGCCGAATTGGAAGAGCGTAATATCCCCGTTTTTAGACCCAATCAAATTGTGGCTACCGCCGATCATAATGTGGCTACCATAAACCAACATTTGCCTATTGTAGATGATTTAGCTCGGAATCAGATTGAAATGCTGAC
>JBIPNF010000008.1:0-29504 GCA_044373885.1 Flavobacterium sp.
GATTCACTCCAGAAGTTAAATTAACTGCTTGAGCAATATTGCTTGTTTCTGGATAAGCCCATTCTGTTTTTCTGTTCAACATTCCTGTAGGGTAACCTTGAAGTCCAATTAAATTTTCTAAAGTTAACGCAGCAGGAAAATTAAATGGATCAGAATTACCTCTATGAATAGCAACAACAACAGCATCTTCGGTTTGAGAATTTACTTGCTCGATAGCGTAGGAAATTCTTGGACAAAATTGACACCATGTTCCAGTATAATCTTCAATTAAAACTCTTTTGTTAAAATTGATTGGTTGTTGAACGTTAACTTGAATTGTTGGCGATGTTAATGTAACATTGGCAGGAGTAACATAAGTTGCATAAACAGATAATGCTCCTGAAACGTTAGTTGTAAAACGATTTCCAACTATTGCATTATTGTTTACAAAAACTGTTGACGCTGTAGTTAAAACATTTCCATTGTTTCCTTTGACTGTAAAAGTCAAAGCATCTCCAGTCATTATAGAAAGGGAATTTGAAGACAATACTATTGAGTCGGTAACTGCTTCAGGTACTTTATCATCTTTACTACAAGAAATAAAAAATCCAAAACTTAAAACTGCTAATAATAGGTGTAATTTTTTCATATAAAAATATTAGTTAAAGTATATTTGTTTTACAAATAAACTGATTTAATTTATATTAAATGCAATAATTATTCTTTATTTGTAAACTATTATCGATATAACACAAATAATCATGAAAAAACTAGCCCTCATTTGGATACTTGCTTTAAGTTCCAATCTATTTGCACAACATAAAATGCCGAATATTGCATTAAAAAATCTAAAAGGAGAAATTGTCAATTCTAATTTAGATTTCCAAAAAAAAGATGTGCTATATGTATTTTCTTTTTGGGCAACATGGTGTGCACCATGTGTTCAAGAATTAGATGCCATTAGTGATATTTATGACGATTGGAAAAGTAAAATTAACATTGAAATTATTGCAGTTTCAGTGGATGATACAAGGACAGAAAAACGTGTAAAGCCAATGGTAAAAGGAAAGGGATGGGATTACACCATCCTTTTAGACACCAATCAAGAATTAAAAAGAAGTTTGTCAATTGCAAACGTACCCTATACCGTTGTAGTGAAAAATAATGTTATCGTTTATATACAAAATGGACATTCTCCAGGCGGTGAACTTGAATTCTTTGAAAAATTAAAAAAATTGTAAAATGAAAAAAATTATTTTGTTCCTCTTTGTTTGTACTTCGTTATCACTATTTTCACAAGAAGAAAAGAAAGAAGAAAAAATTAATGGCAGATTATTTGGTGGATTCGAATCCAATTCACAATGGTATTTAAATGATATCAATAGAGAAATAGAACATCCCGACCAACCAATCCGGTCTAATAATTATCTGTTATTAAATTATAATTACGGCAAATGGACGGCTGGAATTCAAGTAGAATCCTATTCCCCAAAACCTTTATTGAATTTTAACCCAAAATATGAGAATACAAATTTAGGTACTTATTTCCTCAATTATAAATCCAATAAATTTGATATTACCGCGGGTCACTTTTACGAACAATTTGGAAGCGGATTACTTTTAAGAAGTTGGGAAGACCGAGCTTTAGGAATTAACAATGCCATTCGTGGGGGTAAAATAACCTACCGTCCAAATCAGAATCTACTATTTACGGGATTGTACGGAAAACATAGAACAGGATTTGATGTTAGCAACGGAACTATTTATGGATTCAATTCGGATTTCAATTTATCGGGGTTATTTAAAATAGACCGTTCGGACCTTTCTGTTGGATTTTCTTATGTAGGTAGATCTGAAAAAACCAATTTTGCAAGCCCAAATTTCAACGAACTGACCAATGGATTTTCAGGAAGATTAAACTTTAGTCGCAAAGCGTTTTATTTTTCTTCAGAATACAATTATAAATCTGAAGATGCTATTTTATATCCTGTAACTGTTAGTAATATCTTCGTAAAACCAGGGAGCGCCTTATTGATGAATTTTGGCTATACCAAAAAAGGAGTGGGATTGGATGTTTCCCTTAGAAGAATTGAAAACATGAACTTTTTATCGGATAGAAATCCTGAAGTTTTTTCTCCCGAGCAAACTAGTTTGGCTTATAACGACCGAATTATGAATTTTGTTCCAAGTTTAACCAAACAACATCATTCTAATTTGGCAAATATTTATGTGTTTCAAGCTCAAAAAAGCGTGAGTATTGTTGCCGACAATGGCATTGCAAAAGCAGGAGAAATTGGTGGGCAAATGGATTTTTTCTACGAATTTAAAAAAGGAACGACTTTGGGAGGTAAAAACGGAACCAAAATAGCATTAAACGCTTCCAACTGGTTTAACCTAAAGGGAAATTACACCATATTCCCGCCTGATTATACCACAGAATTTTTGGCTACCGGTCAAAAATACTTTTCGGACTACAATTTAGAAATTGCTAAAAAGTTCAATTCTAATTTGCACGGAAGTGTTGTTTTTATCAATCAGTTTTACAATCATAAATTAATAGCCGCTGCGGTAAATGTACAAGTTAACACCTATATAATTGCTCCCGAAATCACCTATAAATTAACGGGAACTCAATCTATAAAAATTGCTGCCGAACACATGTGGGCGGATTCCGATAGAAAAAATTGGGCTTCTTTGTTAGTCGAATACAGCCCAAATACTAAATGGTCCTTCTATGTTTCCGACATGTACAATTATGGTTATGATGAAACTTCTAACTTAATTGACGATGTGACCGATCAATTCAAAATTCACTTTTATAATTTTGGAAGTGCCTATACGAAAGGAAGCACTCGAATTGCGTTAAGTTACGGACGCCAACGTGGTGGTTTAGTATGCGCGGGAGGTGTTTGTCGATTTGTTCCTCCAAGTACTGGAATTGCATTATCAATGACAAAATCTTTCTAAAATGAAACTATTCGTTTCTTCAAAAAACTACTACTCTACTGCATTAATGTGGATAATAGCTATTGGCCTTTTTATAGTAATTTTCATTAAAAAACCAGATGCTCAAGAACCGTCTATTTATATTTTTAATGCCATTATGATTACAATCGTTCTTGCGTTAGTATGGATTTTATTGGATACAAAATACATCCTGAAAGAAAATAAAATCTTCTATAATTCGGGGCCATTTCGAGGTACAATTGTCATTGAAAATATTAGAAAAATAGAACATCATTCGGGAATAATTGTTCCCGTTACCTACAAACCCGCTTTAAATACTAAAGGACTCATCATACATTACAATCGTTTTGACGACATTTATATTTCTCCGAAACATGAGGATTTGTTCATAGAAGAATTGCTGAAAATCAATCCGTATATTGAAGTGTGTCATTAATCACGAATTAATTAATAGAAAGTAATCCAAAAAATAAATACGCAGAATTCATTCAAGTTAATAATATAAACCTACTTTTATTCAAAAATAAATGACAAACAATCTCCCTCGTTGTTTAACAAATTTTCTGTTCCTCCTACTAGTTTCAATTACTTTTTCATGTGATTTTATTAATAATTCGGATGCTTCAATAGACGCATTATTATTGAAAGCTGAAAAAAATATAAAAATCCACCCCAAAAATTCTCTTTTGATTACAAAAAAAATTTTACGGGATTCCATTAAAAAAGATATCGTTGATGAAAAAATACTGAAAGCTTATGAAATTCGTCAAAAATCATTTGCTGTTTTAGAAAATATGGATTCCGTATTAATAGTAGGTAAACAGATTAGACTTGTAGCCTCTAAAATTTCTGATTCTTTAGCAATTGCCAATTCGTTATTACTGGTTCGTGGAGAAATTGATTTTAGTAGTCAACAAGAGATGATCGCTTATTTACCGGGTGCTATTGTTACTTTTAAAAACAACAATATGCCTTTTGAGTCGGCACGATTGAGCGCTTCTTATGGTACGATTCTTTGTCACAAAGGTGATTTCGTCAAGGCACAAACTTTCTTGCTGGATTCGTATCGGGTTTTCAACAGATTAGACAGTATCAGACCCACTATTAATGTTTGTATGAATATAGGTAGTACGTATGCATACACCAAGAGTACTAAAAAATCATTAGAGTATTATAATATAGCGTATCAGGCCGCTTTGAAAGTTAAAGATTCGAATGCTATTTCCTCTGTATTGATGAATATTGGAACCTTTTATGCCGATGATTTAAAAGACCAAGGCAAGGCTTTGGACTATTACCAAAAAGCATTGCCATTTGTTCCAAAAAAATCGGGAGCTTATTTAAAAATGAAAATCGATTACAACATTGCCATAGCTGCTTTGACAAAAGGAGACTTGCAATCATCAGAACGCACCTTTCAAAATATGCTGGATGATTGTATTAAAAACGAAGCCTTCGAAGGAGCAGCTATGGCAAGTAAAGGTTTGGGGGATGTGTACTTACAAAAGAACCAACCGGCGAAAGCATTGCGTTATTTGGAACGAGCTATTCATTTAGCTGATTCATTGCAAATGTCGTACGAGGCTTTGCAAATGCGCCCTTCATTATTAATATTGTACAAAAACACCAAACAATTTGAAGCGGCCTTACAGGTATCGGAAGAAATGAAAGCCAGTAATGATTCTATTCTTTCTGCCGAAAAACAAAATGCGGTACACGAATTAGAGATTAAATACCAATCCGAAAAGAAAGCCTTAGAAATAAAACATTTGAAAGCCCTCTCTATGTCGCACCAATTAATGTTGTATGGATTGTCATTTTTCATAGTGGTTTTGTATTTTGTATTGAGGAAGCAAAGAAAGTTATATAAAGAAAAGCAATCTTCATACACCTTATTGATGCAGCGATACAAAGCTGAACGATTAGAACGATTAACAGAGCAGACACAATTATCACCAAACTCCTCCAATTCAATTGAAGAAACTCCTCCCGAAAATTTAAATTTATTTGCAAGATTGTTGCATTATTACGATAAAGAAAAACCCTATTTGAATCCTAAATTAAAAGCCGCTGAATTAGCTAAAACCCTTGAAGTTTCTCAACGAGAAATAGCAGCTCTATTAAAAACAAATGGTTTTAACGGCTTTACTAATTTTAATAATAAATATAGGGTAGAAGAAGTGAAAAGACAATTTGAAGACCCTAAAAACACTACTTTGAAAATGGAAGCCATAGCCAATAATTCAGGATTTGGAAGCCGTCAATCTTTTTATACTGCCTTTGAAGAATTCACAGGGCTAAACCCTGGATTTTATCGTGCTGAAATTTTGAAATAAAGAGAATCTTTATTTTATTCCCTAAAAAAACATTTTTGAAACCATTAGTAGTTTACTTTTTGTAACTACTAATGGTCTTTTTGTGCTCATTTGTTCCTTTTAAGCATGTGTTTTTGAATTTATACATCTCTTATACAGTGTTTTGTAAAAACTCGTACATTGAAAACCAATTATTGGACATCAAGAAAAAAAATGCTAAAGCATTAAGGAAGTACTTTGTGGGAAATATAAAGATCCCAAGTTATGAACAACATTTACTTTTTTAAAAAGCGGAAAACATCTCATTCTTCTCTTAAAAAGACCTTGATGCACTCTGTATCTCAAAAGCTACTCCTAATGAGCTTTTTGGTGCTGTCGATTTTCAGTATGAAGTCGCAGACCGCACCCAATGTAAGTTATGCAACACCACAAAATTATTTGTTGAATAGCGCTATAACCACTTTGGCACCTGTCAATTCAGGAGGAAGTGTTCCCGCATTAAATTACAAGCAAGTAAGCATCTTTGCAGGAACAACCGCTGGATTTCTTGACGGAGCAGGTACATCCGCTAGGATGGATGGCCCTTTGGGAATGACGATGGATGCCAGTGGCAATGTCTATTTTGTAGATTCTGCTAATTTTCGTATTCGTAAAATGACACCCGCAGGAGAGGTTACCACCATTGCAGGTGATGGCTATTCTTTATTCTTTTATGGTAGATTAAGAAATAATGCTGTTGGTTCAGCAGCTAGTTTTAGCTGGCCTTCTGGTATTGTATTGGATACTACAAACAACTGTTTGTATGTAACAGATAAAGAAAATGATGTTATCCGTAAAGTATCCTTAACTGGAACCTTTGCAGTAACTACTTTTGCAGGTTCAGGAACTAGTAGTTCATTAGATGGTACAGGAACAGACGCTACTTTCAAAAAGCCGAACGGTATAGCTATAGATGCTACAAATAAGTATTTGTATGTTTCCGATAGAACAGGAAATAAAATACGCCGAATTACTATAAGCAATGCTCAGGTATTAACAATAGCAGGAAATGGAACAGCAAGTACTGTTGACAATGCAACGGGTACTTTAGCCACATTTAACGACCCTACTGGAATTGCGGTAGATGCTAATTTTATCTATGTTAGTGATTTTGGTGGAAATAAAATACGTAAAATAGCCCTAGCAGCACCGTATGCAGTGACTACTTTTGCAGGTTCAGGAGCAACAAGCTCTGTGGACGACACGGGAGTTTCGGCTACGTTTAATACCCCTTTTGGGATTGCATTAGACGGTGGTGGAAATTTGTTTATAACCGAATGGGGAAACAAAATTAGAAAAATCACTCCTACTGGAATAGTAACTACAATTGCCGGTAGTGGCGCAGCATCCTCGGTAGATGGAAACGGAACCGCAGCTACGTTTAATGACCCAGCTAATTTGGTAATCAATCCAACTACAGGTGTTGGCTATGTGTCAGAATGGACTGGTGACAGAATCCGTAAAATAGAATTGGGTGGTTATGCCGTTTCGCCTGTATTACCTGCAGGTTTAAGTTTAAATTCATCTACAGGTAGCATAACTGGAACTCCAACGACCATAAATAATGGCCCTTTAAACTATAGTATCTCTGCTTATAATTATTATGGCAGTAGTACCGCAACTTTAGCAATAACAACAGGAACCATTCCTACTCTTACTACAACAGTAGCCTCTGCTTTAACCCAAACTACCGCTACAACTGGAGGAAATGTAACTACAAATGGCGGAAGTACTTTACTAGAAAAAGGAATTTGCTGGAGTACGAGTGCCAATCCTACTATTTTAGATACAAAAGTCGTAAATGGCACCACAACAACAGGCAGTTATACAGCTGCAATTGCAGGATTAGTGGCATCTACTACTTACTATATAAGAGCCTATGCTACCAATGTTTTTGGAACTTCGTATGGTACACAAGTGAGTTTTACAACTTTGATCACTCCACCAACTATTAGTTATACGGCTTCAAATACTTTTACAGTAAATGCACCTATCACGACATTGACAGTAAGTAATACTGGGGGAACGGTGAGTGGACTTGCTTCTACAAATGTTTCCACTTTTGCGGGTAGTACAGTAGGTTATACGAATGATAGTGGTACTGCTGCAAAATTCTATAATCCAATTCACGTTGCCTCCGATGTTTTAGGTACTATTTATGTATCGGATAGTAATAATTATGCTATTCGAAAAATTACTCCCGCAGGACTGGTAAGTCTCTTAGCGGGTGGTAATGGTATAGGTACTACGGATGGCACTGGTAGTTCAGTCAAGTTTTATTCTCCTAATGGAATTGCTACTGATATGTTAGGAAATGTTTTTGTAGCTGATGGTGGTGGTATCCGAAAAATTAATGCATCAGGAAATGTCACTACTTTATTGAGTAATCAAAATTCATCAATTCCTGTAGGTACTCCTAAAGGAATTGTTGTGGATACTTCAGGAATTATTTATTTTTCGGATACTAAAAATCGAATATACAAAATAGATACGTCAAATAATCTAACAGTATTGGCAGGGGGAGATAACATATCAGGAACTGATGATGGCATTGGAACTTCTGCAAGATTTAATTTTCTAAATGGTCTAGCCGTAGATGCTACTGGAAATGTTTATGTAGCAGATTCAGGTAATAATAGAATCCGAAAAATCACACCATCAGGTGTAGTAACGACCTTAGCGGGTAGTACTTCAGGATTTAATGACGGTATTGGTGCATCAGCTCAATTTAAAAATCCTTTTGGAATAACTGTAGATGCCTCTGGCACTTTATATGTAGCCGAAAACAATAATAATAGAATTCGAAAAATCACTTCGACGGGTGTAGTAACTACTATAGCAGGGATTGCAAGTACAGGGAGTATGGATGGTAATGCTTCTTTGGCTAGTTTTACTAGTCCCACAGGCATTACTTCTGATTCTGATGGAAATTTGTATGTAGCGGATTACGGTAATCATAAAATTAGAAAAATAGCAACTAGTAATGGATTTTCTATTTTACCAGCATTGCCAGCAGGATTGGTATTAAATGCGGATGGTAGTATAACAGGAACGCCTACAATGGCAACTGCTGCTACAACTTATACGGTCAGAGCAACTAATGCAGGTGGTCTTAGTTCTTTTGAGATTAGTATAGCGACACTAGCGCTGCCAGTAATTACAACTACAGCAGCCAGATCAATCACTGCTACAGCACTAACAACAGGAGGAAGGGTTACGAGTGCGGCCGCTTCGGTTACTGCCGCTGGTATGTGTTACAGTACTTCGCCATTGCCTACACTTTTAGACACGTTTACAACTGATGTTCTCAATGAGGGTAGTTTCACAAGAACAATTGGGAATTTAACTGCCTTAACGACCTACTATATCAGAGCCTATGCTACCAATAGTGTGGGGACTTCTTACGGAAACCAAATTGTGGTGAATACCCCAATGTATGCACCCATTATTAGTTATTATAGTCCTATTCCTTTTATAGTGAATACACCTATTACGGCTTTGGAAGTAAGCAATAGTGGTGGTGCAATTCCAACACAACTTTATGGAGTATCGACAGTTGCAGGTGGAAATGTACCAGGTTCTGCCGATGGTGCTTTAGGAACTGCATTGTTTAGTAATCCTACAGCAGTGGTAAAAGACAGTCAAGGCAATTTATTTGTAGCAGATTATTTCAATCACGGCATAAGAAAAATAGCTCCGAATGGCATAGTAAGTTTCTATGCAGGTGGATCTGGACCAGGATCTGCTGATGGCCCGCGTGCCAATAGTTCATTCAAAAACCCTTTCGGGTTAGCCATAGATCACCTAGACAATCTCTACGTGAGCGAACCACTTGCACATACGATAAGAAAAATTACTGCTTCAGGAATTGTAAGTACGTTTGCAGGAACATATGGAGTGCCAAATTCAGATAATTTAAGTTTTAATTCTCCAAGAGGACTAACTTGTGATGCCGCTGGTAACGTATATGTTATAGACGCTGGAAATTCAAGGATTCAAAAAATTACTCCAAACGGAATAATGAGTATTATTTTTGTTGGTGGTGATGTAGGAGTCTCTTATAATATGGTGTTTGATTCGGTTGGAAATCTTTGGCTTGCTACTGAGTCCACACAAGGAGGGTTAAAAAAAATTAATACCAATGGAGTTGTAACGAGTACTTTATTTGGAAGGACTACTAAATCTATTGCAATTGATCAATCAGACAATATTTATATTGCGGATCAACTTGGAGCAGTTAGGAAAATTACACCCTCAATTGCAATATCAGAAATAACATCTGGAGGAATAGGATTTGCAGATGGAGAATTTGCTGTTGCAAAATTCAATGGTATTTCAGGTTTGTATTTAGATCAAGAAGGATTGCTCTATGTTGCCGATACCGATAATAATAGAGTAAGGGTAATTACACCATTTGGGTATTCTGTCACACCTGCATTACCAGCAGGTTTAGTACTAAATACAGATGGTAGTATCACCGGAACACCTACAGTAGCAACTGCTGCTACAAATTATACAATAACAGGAATCAATTCAGGCGGAAATTCTAGTACTGCACTAAACTTTGCAATTGCTACATTTCCAACTCTTACAACAACTGCAGCTAGTGCAGTAATAGCAACTTCGGCAACAGCTGGAGGAAATGTTACTTCAGATGGATATACTTCGGTTACTGAGCGTGGTGTATGTTGGAGTACCACTTCAAACCCTACCATTGCAGACGCTAAAACTACAAATGGTACAGAAACAGGAACTTTTACCAGTTCAATTACAGGATTATCTCCAGTAACAACATATTATATCAGAGCTTATGCTACCAATAGTGTGGGTACGGTGTACGGGAATGAAATTGTGGTGAATACCCCAATGTATGCCCCAGTTATTAGTTATTCTAGTCCTAATGCTTTTGTAGTAGATAACCCTATTACGGCTTTGGAAGTAAGCAATAGTGGTGGTGCAACTACTTCTACTATTGATGGCGATACACCCGCTGTTGTTTCTACTTTAGCGGGTATTTGTGGTACTTCTGGAGCTACAAACGGACAAGGAACTGCCGCTTCTTTTAATTCGCCAAATGCAGTTGCAGTTGATGCCAATAATAATGTTTATGTATCGGACTTAAGTAATCGTAAAATAAGAAAAATAACTGCCACAGGCATAGTTAGTGATTTCGCTACAGTGACCAGCCCACAAGGAATTGCAGTAGACACTAATGGTAATGTTTATGTTTCTACAGGTACCAATGAGATTCGAAAATACATTCAAAATGGTACGTTTACTATTCTTGCTGCTGGCACTAATTTTACAAGTGCAAAGGGATTAGCTGTTGACACTAACGGGAATGTTTATGTAGCCGATAGAGGAGTTTCTAAAATTATGAAAATCAGCCCATCCGGTGTGATAAGTACTCTAGCAGGTAGTGGAGAATGGGGTAGTGCTGATGGCTTAGCAGCAAATGCTACTTTCTT
The DNA here is from genome assembly GCA_044373885.1 of Flavobacterium sp. Classification (GTDB taxonomy): domain Bacteria; phylum Bacteroidota; class Bacteroidia; order Flavobacteriales; family Flavobacteriaceae; genus Flavobacterium. Next base: position 10,769 of record JBIPNF010000008.1, read on the forward strand.
TACCCCAATCGCTGTAGCAGTTGATGCCAGCGGGACGGTTTATGTGACTGACTATGATAATCCTAGAATTAGAAAAATCACTAACGATGGAATAGTATCCACATTAGCTGGAAGTAGTACTTGGGGTTTTCAAAACGGTACTGGTTCGCAAGCTCGATTTAGTTATTTAGAAGGCATTGCCGTTGATACATTTGGAAATGTTTACGTTGCTGATAGTGATAACTATGCTATTCGTAAAATAACGCCACAAGGAGTCGTGACTACATTGACAGGTTTTTCTGAGGGTAGTTGTACTGATGGTTCACTAAACCAAGCGAAATTTGCGAGCCCAAAAGGATTGACCATAGATGCTTCGGGTAATTTATATGTTAGCGATGCTATTTCCAATACAATACGTAAAATAACATTAAACCCATATTCAGTTGCTCCTGCTTTACCAAAAGGTTTGACGTTAAACGCAAATGGAAGTATCACCGGAACCCCTACTGTAGCAACTGCTGCTAAAGATTATGTAGTAACGGCTACAAATTCAGGCGGAAGTTCTAGTAATACACTAAACTTTGCCATTACTACTATTCCAAGTCTTACAACAACTGAAGCTAGTGCAATAACAGCAATTACTGCTACTCTAGGAGGAAATGTTACCTCAGATGGGTATGCTTCGGTTACCGCTCGTGGGATATGTTGGAGTACTTCTCCAAACCCTACAACTGCAGGCGCTAAAACTACGAATGGAACAGGAACTGGCATTTTTGAAAGTGCTATTACGGGATTGTCTCCTGTAACTGCTTATTATGTTAGAGCGTATGCCACTAACAGTGTGGGTACGGTTTATGGGAATGAGTTTAGTTTTACTACAGTACTTCCTCTTCCAATAATCCAGTATAGTGCAGCAGTCACTTATGCTGTTAATACTGCAATAACACCATTAGCGGTTTCCAATACTGGCGGCGTTGTAATCAATAGTTTAGCAGGAGTTTCGACTTTCGCAGGAAGTACTGCGGGTTATACAGATGGAACTACCAATGCTCAATTTTCTCAACCTTCTGGTGTTGTAACAGATAGTAACGGAAATCTATTTGTAGCTGATTCCAGTAATAATGCCATTCGAAAAATCACCCCTTCTGGTACAGTAAGCACTTTTGCAGGAGGTACTTCAGGAACTGCAGATGGACAAGGAAGTGCAGCTCAATTTTTCAGACCCAATTCGATTGCCATTGATGCCAATGATAATTTGTATATAAGCGATACAGGAAATCACTCAATACGAAAAATTACACCATCAGGTTTAGTTTCAACTCTTGCTGGAACGGCAGGAACGGCAGGATTTATAGATGGCACTGGAACGAGTGCCCAATTTAACACGCCTTACGGATTAACTTTAGATGTTTTTGGAAATGTTTATGTCGCAGATAATGCTAATAATAGGATTCGAAAAATAACTCCAGCCGGTGTTGTTACAACGTATTTCGTTGTAGATTATATGCTAAGAACACTAGACAGTCCTACAGCCGTGGCATTTGATTCTTCGGGAAATTTATTTGTTTCCCAAGCATCATCGAATGGTCTGGTTAAAATTTTGATTACTTCTTCTTCAGAATTAACAATGGTTGACAATAGAGGTCCTATTGGAACAATCACTTTTGATACTAATAATACACTTTATGCAGCGGCAGGTGGTGCTATCATTAAAGCGCAAGAACCTTACACATCAGGAACTTTATTTGCTGGAGGAAGTCAAGGTTTTGCTGATGGCGCTTTATTAGAAGCCAAATTTGGTGGAATACGAGGATTGACTATTGATAATGAGGGTGTAATGTATGTTGCGGATGGTGTAAATAATAGAATCCGTAAAATTTCACCTTTTGGATATTTAGTTTCACCTGCTTTACCAGCTGGATTAATACTGAATGCTGATGGTAGTATCACTGGAACCCCTACTATAGCTACTGCTGCTACAGATTATGTAGTAACGGCTACAAATAGTGGCGGAAGTTCTAGTTATACACTAAACTTTGCCATTGCTACAATTCCAACTCTAACAACAACGGCAGCTAGTACAGTAATAGCAACTTCGGCTACAGCTGGAGGAACTATAACCAATGATGGCGGTGCATCTGTAACAGCCCGTGGTGTATGTTGGAGTACAATTTCAAATCCAACTATTTCAGACAGTAAAACTACTGATGGAACAGGAATAGGAATTTTTGAAAGTTCAATTACAGGATTATCTCCGTTATCTACTTATAATGTAAGAGCCTATGCTACCAACAGTGCTGGTACAGCTTATGGGAATGAAATTAGTTTTACCACATTTGCTTTACCTGTAGTAGTAACAAGAGGACCAACTACTACTGGATTTCCAGTAATAACTTATACTTCGGCACAATGTGGAGGATCCATTCAATCTGTTGGAGGATCTACCCAAATAACAAAAGGGATTTATTACAGCGAATCCTCTACTCCAACTTCAATCAATACGATTAGTACTATCCAAACTAGTGGATCAATACCATTGCTATACGATACTCTTTTAAGTAATTTAAAGCCAAACACAACCTATTACGTTAGAGCTTTTGTCTCCAATGAAGCAGGAACAGGTCTTGGAGAAATTGTTAGTTTTACTACAAAACCTCTTCTGTTCACAACAACAGGAATGAATGAAAGTCATTTTGGAGAAGGATATACAAAAAATGTCGCAGGTGGTAATATTAACAATATTAATGTATACTCTAATTTATATTTCGAACCTACGGCTTATGGTGTTTGTTGGAGTACCAATGCCAATTCGAACCCAACCATAACAGATGCTTCTACTATAATTGGAGCTACTACGGACGAATTTTTGGAATCAGGTCAAAGTTTTTTATATTTCGAAAGACAGCTTACCGGCTTAACACCAAATACGACCTATTATGCGAGGTCTTTTGCTAAAAATGCTACTGAGGTTACTTATGGAACTCTTTATAGTTTTGATTCTTATATTGGCAAACCTATTTTAACTTCTACTTCTACTAATGTAACTAGTTGTTCGGCTGATTTAGGAGGATTAATTTCAGATGCTTCTGGAGGAGTTATGGGAATTAAGGGTGTTGTATATTCAACAAATCAACAAACTGTAATTAATGCGACTTCAGCAAATAGTGGGATAGGTGGTGTGAGTTCGATTACTTCAACAGGTATTGGGGCATTTTCATTAAATAAATCCAATCTAGTACCAAATACAACTTACTATTACAAAGCGTATGCATTCGGTTCTGCTCCAAGTATTGAAAATATTAAATTGGGGTGGGGTGACGTAAAATCGTTTACTACACTTGCGGCAGCTATTCCAACAATTACATTAAGCACTGTAAGTGTAAGTAACAATGGAACTATTACAGCCTCGTCTCTGGGCAGCAGTTCTTCTTGTGGCGGTGCAATTTCTGAAGGTGGTTTTTGTTACAGCACTTCTATTAATCCAACCGTATTAAACGATAAAATTTCTCTTTATGCAACAGAGTATAGCCTCAATAATTTTTTAACAGGAGCTAATCTTTTTTTAGAAATAACCAATTACAATCCTTCTCAAACATACTATGTTAGATCTTATGCAATAAATACAGCAGGGATTGCTTATAGTAATAATTGGATTTTAGCAATTGTTGCTCCTAGTAATTTAACCGTTTCACAGTCAATCGTTTCGGGTACTGTTGGGGTAACCATGAGTTCAATAACCGTTTCAAATAGTGGTGGAGTGGCAACAAGTTATAGCATCAGTCCTTCTCTACCTAACGGATTACTTTTTGACACTTTATCTGGCACAATTTCTGGAACCCCAGTGGCACTTTTGGGTCAAACTACCTTTACAATTACTGCTACAAATAGTGCTGGAAATACTTCAACTACACTTTCATTAACTATAAATAATAGCGCACCAACTAGCTTAATAAGTTCTCCAACTTCACTTTCAGCAGCTTTAGGAACGATGATTATTCCAATTACAATGTCCAATAGTGGTGGAATTGTTGCAAGCTATAGTATTAGTCCTTTGTTGCCAGATGGCTTAACTTTAAATGCAACAACAGGTACAATTAGCGGAACACCGACTGTATTATTATCATTAACAATTTACACGATAACTGCTATGAATAATGAAGGTAGTACGTCTACAAGCATAAGTATTTCAGTGAAAGATGAAAAAGTTTGGACTGGAACTATAAGTACCGCTTGGAATAATGCTGCCAATTGGTCTAACAATACGGTACCAACTAGCACGGATAATGTTATTATTAATACTAGTTCTCCAAATGGCCCAACACTTAATGTTGCCTTTACCTTAGGTTTAGGAAAAACTCTAACCATTGGAAATACAGGAACTTTAATAGTAGCGCCAAATGCTTCCTTAACCATTGCTGGTGCAGCTGATTTTGGTTCTAAATCAGTTACTTTCAAATCGGATGCAACAGGAACGGGAGTTCTAGGAACAATTACAGGAACTTTAACCAATGCTGATAATGTAAGTACAGAACGCTACATTGCTGCTAATAGAGCTTTTAGATTTCTCACTTCTTCGGTAACAACAACTAGTTCTATTAAAGCAAACTGGCAAGAGGGTGCTAATAATACCTCTACATTATATGCAGACAATCAAAACCCTAATCCAACTTTTGGAACCCATATTACAGGTTCTACCTCTGGAAGTAATGGTTTTGATGCTACCCAAAGTACTAATGCCTCATTATTTGGGTTTGATAATGCAACTGGACAATGGACTACCATTGCCAACACAGACACTAATCTATTAAGTGCAGGTTCAGCCTATCGTTTGATGGTACGTGGAGACCGTTCTATTGATATGAGTACTAATACTCCAACTCCAACCCCAACAACACTTAGAGCCTTGGGAACTTTGTTTACAGGATCTAAAACACTTTCGGGTGCCGCTTTAAATCAAGTAGCAAATGGTTATAGTTTAATAGGTAATCCGTATCAAGCACCAGTAGACCTAAATACAATTTTAGGAACTGCTACAGGACTTGCTACTCAATATTGCTATGTTTGGGAACCTAGACAAAACACAAGAGGTGCTTATGTTTCGGTGGGAGTTCAAACAGGTGTAAACAGTATTGCTGGTTCATTTGCAACAAAATATTTACAACCAGGTCAAGCTGCTTTTATCCGTAAAGATGCAACTACTAATGCAGCCTCGCTTACTTTTTCTGAAGCTGACAAATATTTAACAACCAATGAAAGTGTATTCCGTCAAGAGACTTCAAATTTGTCTGTTTTAAAAGTTAGTATGCACTCAAACGGAACTAGTTTAGACGGTTTGGCAATTGTTTTCGATCCTAATTCAAACAATGGAATCGATGCAAATGATGCAGGTAAACTAGCAAATCTCGATGAAGATTTAGCAACTTCAAATAATGGTAGCTTAAGTAGTATTGAATCGCGTCAATTTCCAGTAAACAACGAAGAAATTCAATTGTATGCGACTAAATTCAGAGCTACTAATTATACTTTGAAAACTACTTTGGAAAACTACTCAGGACCAACACCTTATTTATTGGATACCTACACGCAGAATTACACGGAGATAGCTGCAAACGCAGAAACTGTTTATCCTTTTTCTGTTGCTAGTACTATTCCAAATTCAATTGCAACAAACCGATTCAAAATTGTTTTTGGAAACACAGTTCTCGGCACATTAGATTTTGAAAAAGGCTGTTATTTGTACCCAAATCCTTCAGCAGATAGCGCTTTCTATGTACATCTAAACGAATTAAATTCGAGTACAAAAGTGACGCTTTTCAATACCTTGGGACAACAAATACAAATAAGTGTAAACGCTACCGAAAATAACACGTATTTCTGTAGTACAACTTCTAAATTACCTACGGGAGCCTACTTTGTTGTAATAGAACATAATGGTAAAAAAACTACTAAAAAATGGATGGTTCAATAATTAATATAAAGAAGATGAAAAAGATATCACAAAATTTGAAGCATAACTATAATTATACAATCGTATTTTTATTATGCAACTTTACAGCACTATTTGCTCAAGACACACCTGTTTTTACTGACGATGTTGTTGACAATACAGCAGCTCCAATTGATAATTATGTAATTCCAATGTTAGTTATAGCACTAATTATAGGAGCAGTACTAATTAAGAAGAAAAGTATAAATTGTCTTAAATAATTTATTAAAACCACAAAAACCGCTAACTAAGTTAGCGGTTTTTTTTATTAACTATTGGGTATTTGTCCCCTACATCTATATTATTATAAATCTTGAGTCCAATTATAAAATAGATTTAGTGATGACATAATTGCTGCTCCCACTAAAGCAATAAATAAAACGACAGTATTTGCAATAAAATAAAACAGAAAGTTATTGTACCAAGTAAATTCCGTCTTCCTTAATTTCGATTAATTTTTCTCTGTAAAGAGCACCTATAGCTTTTTTGAACGTTTTCTTGCTCATTTTCAATACCGTTTTAATATCCTCAGGGTGAGAGTTATCGGTAAGTCTTAAAAAACCACGACTGGCTTTCAACTCTTCTAAGATTAAATCGGCATTGGGTTCAATACTTTGATAGCCTTGCATTTGTAATGCGACATCAATTTTATTGTCAGGACGAATGGTTTTTATATAACCACGCATTCTGTCTCCCGTTCGAATTGCATCATCATAAACTTCATCTTTATAGACCAAGCCTTTGTGTTGCTCGTTAATGATAACATTGATTCCGATTTCAGTAATATGGGAAACAATCAAATCAACTTCTTCGCCTTTTTCAACGGTAAGATTGTCATTGTTTAAAAACTGATTGGTTTTACTTGAAGCAACCAAACGATTGGTTTTTTCATCCATGTATAGGTACACCAAATAGCGTTTGCCTTTTTCCATTGGACGGGCTTGTTCTTTGAACGGAACTAGAATGTCTTTTTCCATTCCCCAATCCATAAAAGCACCAATTTGATTGACATAATTCACACGTAAAAGTGCAAATTCATTCAGTAAAATATAAGGTTCTAAGGTAGTTGAAACGGGGCGTTCCTCGTGATCTAAATATACAAATACAATCAACTCTTCGCCAATATCAAATTTATTTGGAACGTATTTATTCGGTAAAAGAATGTCATTTATTCCTTCTGGGTCTTCAATTGGGTTGCCTAAAAACAAACCAACTTTGGTATCTCTTAATATGGTGAGTGTATTGTATTTTCCTATTTCAATCATTGTATTACTTTTCTAAAGGGCAAATGTACAAAATTGAATGTTGGCTTGCAGGAATAATTGATTAGATTTCAAGTTATTAGTTTGAAACAGCAATACGATTTGGTTATTTATTTATTTTTATACTCTAAAACAAAAGTTTAAAATACCATTTAAGTAGAACTGTTGGTATTTATTTTCATTCTTACCGTCCTCACTTTCTCAATAGTTTCGTTTTTCAAAAAGTAAGGAATTGAAACTTTGCTAGTATTTTTATTATTAAACTCAAAGCATAACTCGCATGTTTTAATATACTTTATTTGATACAATATATGAATGACAGAGAGCACTAGAATACCATACGCAATATTTAAAACCAAAAACAAGTAACTAAATAAATTTACCAAAACTACAAGAACAAAATAAACTGTAAACCTTGACATTGGTTTTTTGGTAGGCTTAATATATATTTTATCTACATCTGAGATACTAAACCGAATCGTTTTCCCGAAAATTAATCGGATTTGCAGAAAGTCATCTTTTAAAGTTATACCGCTTACAATTTTCGTTATCATTTGCATTTAACAATTAATATATTATACAAAATTATTATTATTATTGTGTATATTTAGCCCATAATATACCCACAAAAAAATTACATGGACCTAGAAGCAGTTAAACAGCTCAAAATGAGTGTAGAAAAAAAATTCGGAAAGCCGATAAAAAAACAGCAAGATGTACATTTTTTACAACAAGACATTAAAGAAACTGTTAATTTGGAAATTGGCATCAATACGCTAAGACGCTTATTTGGTTTCATGTCTTTTAAATCACCTAGAGAAAAAACATTAGAAAAATTAGTAATTTACTTGGGATTTAAAAATAGCGAAACCTATTTAAAAGACACTAATACTAATAAATCTTGGGGTTATTGGTACAAAACAAATACTATTTTATTATCAAAAACGGTTACTAAAAGTGATATTGAATGGCTATTAGCTGCTAAAAACCGAGATGATTATTTTATCTATTTTAGTTCCATTTTAAAAGAATTACTAGCCAATAGAAACATTGATGAATTGATAAAAATATTCAGTAATAAAGATTTGTTTAAGATTCCCACCCCAGAAATCATAAAAATTGCAACTGTCGTTGGCCACCGATTGAGAACCTACACCGAAAATGAATTTAAGTTACTAGAACCCCTAGTAAGTATAGAAAATTTTAGAAATAATATTCTTTATTTAAATGTTGATTACGAGTATTTGAATGGGTATTATGGTTGGATGATTGAAGTTTCAAAAAGTAAAATTCAAAAAGTTGATGAAAAATTATTTACCAACCTCGTCTTAAATTATCATTTGTATTTATCAGGAAAGGATAATTATAATAATCTATTAAATGAAATAATTCCAAAAAACTGTCATCCAGTTCTCTACGGGCGATATTGTGCCTATCAATTATTGTATTTCGAAAAAACAAGTTTTGATGAAATCTTCCAGGAAATTATAAAAAAAACTCATACAATAGATTCTAAAATTGAATTCTTTCATGAAATAATTCCTGCGCTTATTTTATTAAATAAAATCGATTTAGTTAAAGAAATTTTGACTTTGTATTTCGAAGAATTATTCAACACCATAAGTTGGAATCAAGAATACCTAAAAATGGGCTATATCATTGGACAAGCTTTCGTTCTTTTGAAAGAAAAAAAATACAAATTGGCAGCCGTTAGTTTAGAATATGTTGACTTTTCTAAAATCTATTTCAAACGAGATTATTTAAAATTATTTTACCTTTTATGCAAATACAATACTAACAAATTTACAAATGCAGCCCCAACTTCTCAAAAAGCAATTAAAGAGGAATATAATTATTTAGTCAAAAAGTCGGGTTTCTATTATTTCTCAGAAGAATTTTTGGAAAATTATTTGAACCCAATTGCCATCTAACAATTCTTTATTTAAAAACCGACAACAATGAATGACGAAATTATTATATTAAAAATCAAAATAGCCAAGAAATTTGGTAGCCCCATTATAAAACAAAAGGACCTGAAACTTCTTCGAGAAAACATCAATGAGGTTTTGAATGAAAACATTGGATTTAATACACTAAGACGTTTTTACGGTCGTCTTCCAACTACAAATCCTAATATAAAAACACTCAATATTCTTTCAAAATATGTTGGTTACACTAGTTTTGTAGCTCTTAATAAAAGCAATCACAACGATGACTTATTTGTGCATTGGCATAAAGTAAATAGTATTGAAATAGCCGGTGAAATTACAGAAAATGAAATTCAATGGCTTTTAAGCAACACTTCTTTAGATCATTATTTTATACTTTTGAGTTCTATTATAAAGGAGTTTATAATCACTCGAAATAGCCTCGCCCTTTACAAAATATATTCTAATGAAGCGCTTTTTAAAATCCCAAGATACAAACTCACTAAGATTGCCAATATTGCGGGCTCTTGGTTCAGAGAATATAAAACCGAAGAAGTGGCACTTTTGATTCCTCTTTTGAGTTTGATCAATTTTAGAACTAATTTTTTATACCTGCATGTCGATTATCAAAAACTAAACGGCTATTATGGATGCCTACTGAATCGCTCTATGCCCGAGTTAATTTATGATGATGAAAAACTTTTTACCAAATTAATTTTAAACCTCAACCTATTTCTAACGAATAAGAGCGGCTTGGCAAATTTATATAATGAACCACTACCGCAAAATTGTCACCCCATACTATATGGAAGATATTGGGGCTATCAACTACTATATTTTAAAGAGGAGGAATGCAATTCCGTTTTATCGGAGTTCCTAAAAGCAGTAAGCAAGCAAAACACAAAAATTGAATTCTTTCATGAAGTTTTTCCAATATTAATAATTATAAAGAGAATCGATATTATTGAACAAATCATTACTTTATACTATGAAGATCTATTCGATAAAATACATTGGAGTCATACCAATAATATAAATGGACATTTAGTGGGGCAGGCATTCATGCATTTAAAGTTAAAAGAATATGAATTGGCCAACAACTGCCTATCATTTATAAATTTTTATAACTTCGATGTGGGATCAAATGAAGAATACTTGAAGCTATTTTATAATATTGCCAAATACCATTATTTAAAATTCCGTGATGAATCATTAGAAGAAATCAAATTAGTAAAAGACGATTACATTTCTATTGTTGAAAGCACTCAGTTTCATTTTTTCACGGTTTCTTTCATGGAAGACTATTTTAATTAATCGCTTTTAATTTAAAAGCAATTTAAACAAAATGAAAGGTTTTTATTCGCCAATTCCCATAAAATAAAAATAATATTGAAAGACAAAACTTAAAATACTCTACCAACACTACTTTCATTTACTTTTTTTACTAAATTTGAAACAACTAAAAAACCCAACGTATGAAACCCGCTTCTATTCTCAATATTTTAATATTCCTATTTACAATTCAATCTCATTTCGGTCAAATCGCAGTTTATGATCCCGAAATAAAAAAAATGGTTTCCGAAGTGAAGTCCGAAAATTTGGAAGCAACCGTTCGAAAATTAACTTCTTTTGGAACCCGTCATACTTTAAGCGACACTAAAAGTACCACTCGCGGAATTGGAGCAGCTAGAAATTGGGTAAAATCTGAATTTGACAACTATGCCTTAGCCTCTAATGGAAGGCTGACTTCGGCAATTGATTTTTTTACCATAAAAGCCGATGGAAAACGCATTGCAACCGACAGCCAATTGGGTAATGTTATGGCAACTTTGAAAGGAACCGATGCTTCTGATGACCGCATTCTAATTATAAGTGGTCACTTGGATTCCCGAGCTACCGATGTAATGGATGCAAAAATTGACGCCCCAGGAGCCAACGATGATGGCTCGGGAGTAGCCGCCATGATGGAATTGGCTAGAATAATGAGCAAAAGGGAATTTCCTTTTACCTTGATTTTTGTTGCTGTAGTTGGAGAAGAGCAAGGTTTGTATGGTGCCAAACATTTAGCAGACAAAGCCAAAGACGAAAAATGGAATGTAGTTGCAATGCTTAATAATGACATGATTGGCAACAGCTTGTCTAGTGGCACTTCAATACGAGACAATACGCAAGTTCGTGTTTTTAGCGAAACCATTCCCTATCTAGAAACGGAAGCAGAAGCTAAAATACGCAAAGCCACCAATCGAGACAATGACAGTCCTTCAAGACAATTGGCACGATACATCAAAACAGTTACCAACCAATATGTAGCGCAATTGGAAATAAATTTAGTTTATCGAAACGATCGCTTTTTACGTGGTGGGGACCATACTCCTTTTAGCCAAAACGGTTTTACGGCAATCCGTTTTTGTGAAATGAACGAAAATTATGATCACCAACATCAAACTGTTAGAAAAGAAAACAATATTCAATATGGTGATTTACCAGAATTTATGGATTTTGAATACATGAAAAAGGTAACTTGCTCCAACTTAGTGACTTTTAGCAATTTGGCTTGGGCACCAAAAGCACCAACAAATGTGGGTATTGAAGTCAAAGATCTTACAAATTTCTCTACTTTAATTTGGAATAAACCAGAAGGAAAACCTGTTTATGGTTACACTATTCTAATCCGAGAAACAGCGGCTCCATTTTGGGAAAAGACGCTTTTCGTAAAAGATACCAAAGCAGAAATCCCGTATTCTAAAGATAATTTCTTCTTTGCAGTCCAAGCAATTGATGCTTTAGGACATTCTAGTTTGCCTGTTTTTCCAGTTCCAATCCGATAAACCTAACTGAATATTTAGACCAACTCCCGGAAATATTGCAAGAGCACATTATCGTTTGTTCGCGTAGGCGTAAAAATCTCAAGTATATAAGGTTTGTTATTTTGTGCATACATTTTATGAAGCCCGTCTGTCAGACTTGTTTCATCGCTGGCAATTGCATATTCAAAACCATACATTTTGGCCAAATGTTCCGCAGTCAAACAATGTGATGTCTCAAAAAAAGTATTGAAAACTTGCGTTTCATCGTGCCCTGGTAATATTCTAAAAATGCCTCCTCCCCCATTATTTATCAAAAGTATCTTGAGATTTTTTGGAATATAATTGTTCCATAGCGCATTAGAATCGTATAGAAAACTGATGTCTCCCGTAATTAAAACGGTTTGTTTTTCATTGGCAACAGCCGCACCAATTGCTGTGGAAGTACTTCCATCAATACCGCTAGTTCCTCGGTTGCAATACACTTCAATTGACGGATGAATAGCAATTAATTGTGCATAGCGAATGGCCGAGCTGTTACTGATTTGCAAGTGACTGTTAATTGGCAAACTCTGAATTACTTTCTCGAAAACCTTGAAATCTGAAAATGGAATTTTTAATAAATAGGTTTTATGTTTCTCTTTTCTGAGTGAATTTATTACATTAAAAGTATCGAAATAATCACTTTCAATCGGTTGTAAAAATGGAATAAATGCATTGAAAAAAGTATTTGGCTCTATTTCAAAATGCTTGGTCAAACAACCAAAAGTATTATAGGCCCGAAAAGAATCTATATGCCAATGGTGTTTTGGTTGGTATTTTCGTAACGCTGCTTTAATGCGTTTTGAAACAACCATTCCACCAAAAGTTAAAAGGATTTCGGGTTGAAATACCTCAAAATCATCCGATGAAAAAGGAGAGATTATGGTGTCAATATTATTTATAAAAGTGGGATGGTGCAAGTTGGATGTGGTTTCTGTCATCACAACAACCGAAGCGTCATTTGCTAAAAAATCCACTATTGAAGTAGCAATTGCATCGGGTTCATTCACGCCTACAAGTATTAATTTCTTTTTTGATGTATTCCAAATGGATGCAAATTCAGTCCAATTCTCGCTTGAAACAATGGGATTATCATTTGCAGAAGCGCTAGTATTTATAGTAATGGAAAGCTTAGAAACCGTTTCATACAAGGGCTCTTCAAAAGGCGCGTTGATGTGAATGGGGCCTTTTTTGGCAATGGAAATGGCAATGGCTTCACTGATTTTCGAATCGTTTTCTGAAGAGGTACCGTCAACCAAATTGGCATTGTACAACGAATGATTTTCGAAAACATTTTCCTGACGGATAGTTTGCCCATCACCAATATCGATTTTATCTATAGGCCTGTCGGCACTGATAACTACCAATGGAATTTGACTATAAAATGCTTCCGCAAAGGCGGGATAATAATTCAAAAGTGCGGAACCCGATGTGCAAATTACGGCAACAGGTTTCTTGATTTGCTGCGCTATTCCCAAGGCAAAAAAAGCAGCACTTCGCTCATCGGCAATACTATAACATTTGAATTTTGGATTATTGACAAACCCAATAATCAATGGTGCATTTCTTGAACCTGGTGAAATTACAATATTAGTGACTCCTTTGGCGAGACAAATTTCGATGATGCTTTGCGCTAAAGGAATTTTTGGGTAAATCATTGTAATTTATGGTACAAAGTTATAAAGCCACAAAGGTACAAAGTTGCAAAGGTTTTTACTATGTTCTTTAAATACTTTTATTACTTTTGGGAAACAATTTATACGAAATGGAAATCAAAATTAGGGAGTACCAAACTCCAGATACCCAAGCTATTTTGGATATTATTAATTATAATATTCTTCATTCTACAGCTTTATACGATTATACGATTCGGAATTACGAGCAACAAAAAGCCATTTTGGAAGACAAAACCAATAAAGGTTTTCCTGTGATTGTCGCTGAATTGAACGGTGAACTTGTTGGATTTGGAATGTATAGCGAATTCCGTTTTCGAGAAGCGTACAAGTTCACAGTAGAACATTCGGTTTATGTATCTGAGAAGTATATTGGAAATGGCATTGGAAAAGTGCTGCTGACCGAATTAATTGAATTGGCAAAAGCCCAAGGATTACATACCATGATTGGCGTAATTGACTCTGAAAATCAAGACAGCATTGCCTTTCACGAGCAATTCGGATTTAAAACGGTGGGAATCATCAAAGAATCAGGTTATAAATTTGACCGCTGGTTGGATTCTGTTTTTATGCAGTTACTATTAGAATGAGAACTGTGCAAAGAACCGTACATTTGCACAACTAAAAAATTATGAGCTTTACCTTACTTTCATCACCCTTGCAGGGATTTACCGATTTTCGTTTTAGAAATGCCCTCAACAAATACTTTGGCGGAATTGACACGTATTATTCACCATATATTCGTTTGAACGGAAAGTTGGTAATCAAACCTTCGTATGAACGCGATTTGCTTCCTGAAAATAATATTGGTTTAGAAGTAATTCCGCAAATTATCACTAATGATGCCGATGAGTTTTTATTTGTTGCCAATTACGTAAAAGACCTCGGCTACAAAGAATTGAACTGGAATTTAGGTTGCCCCTATCCAATGGTTACGAAGTCTGGAATGGGTTCTGGGTTGATTTGTAATCCTGAGAAAATCAATCATATACTTGACAGAGTACATTCGGAATCGGACATTATTGTATCGATGAAAATGCGTTTGGGCTATGATACTACCGAAGAAATATTGGATGTTTTACCCATTTTAGATACGTATCCTATTAAGAATATTGCTATTCACGCCCGCATTGGAAAACAATTGTATAAAGGCGGCGTGCATTTGGATGCGTTTCAAAAGTGCATTGACAACACCAAACACAAATTATATTACAATGGCGATATAAAATCGGTGGCTAAATTCCGTGAAATGCAGGAACGTTTTCCGACTATTGACCATTGGATGATTGGTAGAGGATTGATTTCAGATCCGTTTTTACCCAGTATGATTAGACAAAACACCTTAGAATATCCAAAGAATAAAATGGAATTATTCAGTGCATTTCATGATACCTTGTATGGAATTTATAGCGAATCGTTGTCGGGTTCCACGCATCTTTTACTGAAAATGTATCATTTGTGGGAATATTTTGCGGTTACCTTTTCAAATCCTCATAAAGTATTGAAAAAAATAAAAAAGGCACAAAGCATTCGGAATTATGAACTTGCCGTTGCCGAAATCTTCAAAAGCGAAAAGTTTTAGTTGTTAAATATTGCAAAAAGAGGAACAAATCATAATAATTCGTTCCTCTTATACTATTTTTTACAACTACTGCTCGGCTGAACACTAAAAACTGAACAATGAATACTTGTATGTTATCCTTTAATCCAATTCAGAATTTTTAAATCTGTAGGTTCAACAGCGGAAGGATATACTTGCACTAACTCTCCATTTTCGTTTAAAAGATATTTTTGGAAGTTCCATTCTACGTTGGAATCTTTAAGACCGTTCTTCGCTTTCTTGGTAAGAAACTGGTATACTTCGTTAATATCACTTCCTTTAACCGAAATTTTGCTCATCATTGGGAAAGTAACACCATAATTTGCTTTGCAAAAAGTGGCAATTTCAGCGTTAGTTCCTGGTTCTTGTGATCCGAAATTATTAGCTGGAAAACCTACAATTACGAAGTTTTTGTTTTTGTACAGTCGGTATATTTCTTCTAGCTGTTCGTATTGTGGCGTATATCCGCATTTAGATGCAGTATTTACCACTAAGATTTTCTTCCCTTTTAGAGATGCAAAATCAAATGTTTTCCCGTTTAAATCTTTCACTTTAAATTGGTGAATAGATTGTTTTGTTTGTGCTTGCATTGTTACTATTACAAATAAAAACAATACAAATAAAATGGTTTTTTGTTTCATAGTTTTATTTTTTTATAAAATTAAACAAAAAAGGTATTGCTTTAACAAAGAAAATGGATTATTTACTATTTAACAACTGTTTATGAGAGACTTACTCGTTGTTGCACTTAAAAATTGTCTCGGGTAAGTGACTACTAGAAATTAATAAATTAACTCCGATTCCACAAATTTTAACAGATTTTATGTTGGTGGATAACGTTGAAATCAATCTAACGGCGGGAAGGTCTGTGACAAAAAAATAGAAATCGAAGCAGCACTTCGAACAATTGAACCCAAAGAAACTGTATGTTTCGTCTAATAATACTGCCGTTCTCTTTTATAAGTGAGTCCTTTGAGCTTTATTTTCATTCGTTTTGACGGATTGTATTTAATCTTAGCACTTTTTATATTGGCTTTGCCCAATTCTTCTAAAGTGTCGGCAGGTGTTCCTTGCGCCGTAATTTGAAACGAACCCAAACTATCAATGCGTACAATTCAACCTGCGGATAATGCTTTAAATAAAAGCTGTTAGCAGAATAATAATCTCCATTGATATATTCATCTATCCCATATTCAAGGAATAGGTGCTATCGTGTTCGTGTTTTAAAGCCGAGTGCTGTTCGATTTAACCATAGCACAATTAAAATCTGAATTATTTCTAATCCCTATTGTAATCTACCCATGTGTCTATTGCTTTGATAAATTGTGGTTTTAGCAAAATTCGATTGTTTCGATCCAACAAGAAAATGCTTGGTGAACTGGAAATATAATAATCTTTAGCCGCTTGGGTGTCCCATTTTTTATAATCACAAAAACTAATGAAGGGCATCACACTAGTATAATCTTTAAAGGCTTTTGAATCGGTGTCCATGGAAACAAAAACCACTTCCAAGTCCTTGGCTTTCCACTTTGAATAAAGCGGAAGCAATTGTGCCATTTCTTCTGAACAAGCCGAACACCAACTGGCTCCAAAAATAAGTACTTTATATTTTGAGGTGATTTCAGATAATTGTTTGGGGGTATTAATAGCCAAACCATTTTCAAAAACATCTCCTTTAAAACTAATTTCGGGAGCGGTATTTCCAACCTTCATTGCCCGGTAGGATTCTAATTGATTGGCTAAATTATTATTGATGGTGCAACTATTTTGAGTGAGTGTATTAATAGCTAGGTACTCAGAAGACTGAAACAAACTATGCTTTTCAAAATAATCAAAAAGATATTTCGTGATTTCATTAAAAAGCTTCTCATTTTTTGCAATGCTTTTTAAAATAAAATCGGTAGATACATTCATGTCTTTATAAATAGTATCTAAAGGCAGGCCTCTATTTTCTAATAACCAATACTGACTCTCTAAAGCCTCTTTAAACAATCCACTTTTGTACAATCGAGGATCAGCATAATCTATATTTCTAAAGACAGCTATTGTGGCTGGGATTTCCTTAGTATTGAATTGCGCTACTGTTGAAACAGAACCTAAAAATTTACGAAAGGGTAAATACCAACTCACATAAGATGCCTTTGGTAAACTGCTAAGAAAATCATCGTCTTGCTTTTGAATGCGTTGCATTTCACTGGCAATGGTTTGTTTTGCAACTTTTTGATTAAAAAAAAGCGTATCTCCTTGGTATATTTTATATAAGTACTCCCAGGCACTTAATGTTTGTTCTCTTTTAGCATGTTCATTGGCATAGGCTGCAAATGCTTTATTTTCTGCACCCTTCATTATAGTAATACTTTCCGGCACCGATAAATTTTCCCCATTTAGTTCAAAGCCTTGTTTTTCCAAGACCGTTAAATAGGGTTTATTATCGGCAGCAGAAATATATCCCATGCCTAAATCCTTCATCGAATACTGTAAAGTAAAACTTCCTGTTTCCGTTACCTGAATGCTATCAATTGCATAAGAACCCATCCCATTAAAACCCATTAATCGAATTCTTTGATTTTTGAGTGGGAGAAAATTTCCAGCAATAGCGAGCTGACCATATCCTTGAACAGAGCAAATAATTACAAATAAAAAAAGGCTATAAATTTTATTCTTCATTTTAAATTATTGATGGTACATAAGTATTGTTAAATTTACACTGCTTTTTCCTTTTTCATCAATTCATTAATCCTTAATGCAACGAACAGAGTCCCCTTCAGCTCGGCTAGCATAGGAATTGACAGAAACACCATTTGAAAAGGCGAGTCGTAAAGAAACCGTTCCACTAATCGTACTAGACCAATAGTAGCCTCGAAATCCCTCCGACCAAATGACACCATCGATGGTACTTGGGTTATCATCTACCGAGCGATAGCCCGCCATCGGTAATTTGAGGGGAGAATTAATAGCCCCATCTCCATTTTGATTGCCGCCCCAACTTGCCTTTTCTGAATCCCATTCTGTTTGGGTAGGCAGTCTAAAACCTATAGGGCAAGGATTATTAACACCATTTACCCCTTGCCATAAATTATTATTTTGACCGGAGCGCCAATCAATAGGACTTGACGTAATGACAATAAAATTGGCATTTCCTGGTTGATCTGTAGTTGAAATAGTACCCGTAGTGCCTGAGTTTCTTAATTGATGGCCATCAGAACTTCTACCCCATTGGTATAAACTACCATAACCCGCCGAATCCGAACTACTTGTAGCTACTTGACTGGCACCAAGATTACGATCCATCCAAATTTTACCTACACTTACTACCGTAGGAATAACAGGGTTTAAAGCCATACTCCAAGTTGGAACCCCATTTAAAAAGGTTAACATTTGACCATTAGTACCTGCGGCTACTTTAACCCATGCTGAACCATTCCAATACAGCATATCGCCAGCTGTGTTAGATGTAGGCAA